>JBKBXH010000153.1:0-4300 GCA_046313655.1 Thermomonas sp.
GCCGCGCTGCCGCCCAAGTCGGGCCGCCAGCCTACGCCCACGCAGCGCTCTTCTCCCCTGCACCGACCGATGCCCGTGGCGCTGCAGCGCGTGCCGAGCACGGCAACCGCCAGCAGCGCGGCCGGCGGCGGCGCTGGCGACCTGGGCGGATGCCCCGGTGCGCGCCGGGCGCGACCTGCAGGCCGGCGGCACCTGGATGGGCCTGGGCGCGGATGGCCGCGCCGCGGTGGTGACCAATGTGCGCGACGGCCTGCCGCGCCCGTTCGATGGGCCCTCGCGCGGCGACCTGCCGGCGGCGTTCCTAGCCGGCTCGCTGACCGCCGCCGACTACGCCGCGCAGCTGGCCGGGCAGGCCGGGCGCTACGCCCCGTTCAACCTGGTGGTGGCCGATGCGCGCGGCTGCTTCTACGTCGGCAACCATCCCGCCGCCGGCGTGCAGGCGATCGCGCCGGGCGTGCACGGGCTGTCGAACGGCGCCTTCGATGCCGACTGGCCCAAGGTGCGCCGCCTGCGCGCGGTGCTGCAGGCCTGGGTGGACGCCGGCGACGACGACCTGCAGCCGCTATGGCAGACACTGGCGGACGAAACCCCGGCCGCGGACGCGGAGCTGCCGGAGACCGGCGTCGGGCTGGCGCTGGAGCGGCAGCTGTCGCCCTGCTTCATCCGCGGCCCGCGCTACGGCACCCGCGCCAGCACCCTGCTGCTGGTGGACACCGCCGGGCGCGGACGCATCTGCGAGCGCCGGTTCGGGCCGGACGGGCTGCTCCTGGGCGAAACCACGCTGGCCGACTGAAGGCGCGCGGGCCGGCCGCTGCGGGAAGTGCCCGCTCAGGCCGCGAGCAGGCGGCGCATCGGCGCCAGCCGCACCCGCGCCTGCGCCAGCCAGTCGTCCAGCGCGGGTGCCGCCAGCACCGCGAATTCGGCCTGGCGCGCCGCGGCCAGCGCATCACCGGCGCGGTCGCCGGGATGGCACATCAACAGGTCCCCGGGGCATGCCGCCGCCAGCCAGCCGCGCAGCAGTCCGGCGTAGCGCGCCTCCCCGCCGGTGAAGCCGTATACGCCGAGGAAGCCGCGGTTCTGGCGGAACCCGGCACCGCGGGCGCCGGCCGCCAGCGCCCGCGCGCCCAGCGCCGCGATCACGCCGGCCTTGAGCGCATCCTGCAGGCCCGGCACCCGCATCCCCGCCCAGCGCCCGCGGGTGTCGCGCAGCCACGGCCGCGGACCGGACGCCGGATAGCGCCGCGCCAGTTCCTCCAGCAGCGCGCGCCGGATCACCGGCAGCTGGTGCACGTGCTGGTGGCCATCGACGAAGGCCGGCGCCCGCCCGAGGCCGTCCTCGAACGCGTCGAGCTGGGCGCGGATCTCGGCGCGCACCATCGCGGCGTCGAGCGAACCCACGTAGGATTGCGCGATCAATGCCTGCAACCGATGGCGCGCCCCCGGCGTCAGCGGCGCCTCGGTGAAGTCCAGATGCAACCCGACCTCCAGCCCGCCGACCGCGCCGTCGCGCAGCCAGTGCAGGCCCTGCCGCCAGGCCGGCGCACCCACCAGCGCACCGGTGGCCTGCAGGCGGCCGCGCCCGGCCAGCTGCGCCACCGCGGCGTTGACCCCCGCATCCAGCCCGTAATCATCGGCGCAGATGCACAGCCCCGTTTCCGGCAGTCCCGCTTCCATCCGCATCGCCTCTCCAGCCCCTGACCCCGACATGTTGCACCACATCCCGCGTCCGCTCCGCTTCATCGCCGTCGGCTGCGCCGCCGCCGCCGTGCACTGGCTGGTGGTGGTGGCGCTGGTGGAACACGCCGGCCTGCCGCCGCTGGCGGCGAACGTGCTGGGCTGGCTGGTGGCCTTCACGGTGTCGTTCGCCGGCCACCACCACCTCACCTTCCGCGGGCACGGAGTGCCGGTGCGCGATTCCGCGCGCCGGTTCTTCCTGCTCTCGGCTTTCGGCTTCGCCCTGAACGAGGCCACCTACGCGCTGGCGCTGCACGTCAGCCGGATCGGCTACCAGCTGCTGCTGGGCGCGGTGCTGGTGTTCGTGGCCGGGATCACCTGGCTGCTGAGCCGGCTGTGGGTGTTCCGGGACAGCCCAGCGCGGCCCTGACCGCAGGCGCGGTGGGCGTGATCCGCCACAGCGCGGCCTCGCCGTTCGCCGCCACCTGGCGCGCCTGCCCCAGCAGCGGGAACGCCTGCGGCGCGGCCCGCGGCCCCACCAGCCAGGCCACCGGCACCCGGCACAGCGCCGGCGCCAGTTGCGGCGGGCGCAGCAGCAACCGGGCCGCCAGCGCCGGGTCGAAATCGCCGGCATCGGCCAGCTCCTTGCGCCAGGTGTCGCGGCGGCGGATCGCCGGGTCATCCCAGTCCAGCACGTAGGCCACCGGCTGTTCCAGCCGCGCGTAGATCGGCAGGTCGAAGTAGTACTCGCCCAGCAGGAACACCGGCTCGCCCGCCTGGCGCTGGGCGCGCAGCTCCAGCCCCAGCCCCTTGCTCGAATGCGGCGTGCGCGCCGCCAGCAGGCCGATCACCAGCACGCAGAACGCCACCGAGACGCCCGCGCTGACCCACCAGCCGCGCCCGAGGCGGCCGAGGCGGCGGCGATGCGCGGCGACCCCGTCCGCCAGCAGCACCGCCAGCGGCGGGATCGCCGGCAGGATGTAGCCCACCAGCTTGGACGCCGGCAGCGAGAAGAACGCGGTCACCACCACCACCCACAGCCACATCAACCGGCGCAGGTCGGCGCGCAGCGGATCCACGGCCTGGCCGCGGGCCAGCAGCGGTTTCAGCCAGGGCAGCCACGGCAGGGTGGCCACCACCAGCACCGCCGGGTAGAACCAGAACGGCTGCACGTTGTTGAAGCCGGTCTCCGCGAAGCGCTTAAAGTGCTGGACCACGAAGAAGTAATGCAAGAACTCCGGGAACCGCTGCTGCATGGCGATGAACCACGGCGCGGCGACCAGTGCGAACAGCACCAGCCCCGGCAGCGACAACAGCCGCAGCCAGGTGCGCCAGCGTCCGCCCGAGAGCAGCCAGGCGGTCACCACCAGGCCCGGCAGCACCATCCCGATCAGGCCCTTGGCCAGCACCGCCAGCGCGGCCGCGACGTACGCGCCCAGCAGCGCGCCGCGGTACGGCAGGCCGCGCTCCAGCGCCAGCGCCGCCTGCGCCAGCAGCGCGATGGTGACGGTGATCGCGCCGGCCACCAGCATGTCGAGATTGGCGAACTGCGCGCCCAGGTAGAACGCCGGCTGCAGCAGCAGCACCCACAGCGCCAGGCGCGCATCGCGCGCATCCCACCAGCGCCGCAGCAGCGCGAACACCGCCAGCGCCCCGGCCCACGCGCCGAGGATCGAGGCCAGCCGCGCCGGCCACTCCCACACCCCGAACAGCTTCATCGCCACCGCGGTGATCCAGTAGAACAGCGGCGGCTTGTGGAAGTACGGCAACCCGTCCAGGGCCGGGGTCAGCCAATCGCCGCTGCGCAGCATGCCCCAGGCCACGCCGACGTAACGGCCTTCGTCCGGCAGCATCAGCGGCCGCGCCCAGGCCAGCAGGGCCAGCCACAGCAGCGCCAGCAGCGCGACCCAGGCCAGCCCGCGGCGGTCATCCCGCATGTGCGCGCTCACTCGCCCAGCCCCTGGCCGCGGCGGCGCCTGACGATGTACAGCGGGCGCCGCTTGACCTCCTCGAAGATCCGCCCGACGTATTCG
The DNA here is from genome assembly GCA_046313655.1 of Thermomonas sp. Classification (GTDB taxonomy): domain Bacteria; phylum Pseudomonadota; class Gammaproteobacteria; order Xanthomonadales; family Xanthomonadaceae; genus Thermomonas. The sequence goes on from JBKBXH010000153.1 coordinate 3,708, forward strand.
CCGACCACTCCCAGCGAGACCAGTTGCAGCCCGGCGGAGAACATCACGCCGACCACGATCGTGGTCCAGCCGCTGACCCGGTGCCCGTGCAGCAGGTACTCGACCACCAGGAACAGGCCATAGCCGAACGCCAGCATGGCCAGCGCGAAGCCGGTCAGGGTGAGCAGGCGCAGCGGCCAGGTGGAGAACCCGACCAGGCCATCGAGGGCGAAGCTCACCAGCCGCATCGGGCGGAAATGGGTGCGCCCGGCGGCGCGCGCGGCCGGCATGTAGGGCACCGCCACCGCGCGGAACCCCACCCAGGCGTACAGCCCCTTCATGAACCGGTTGCGCTCGGGCAGGGCCAGCAGCGCCTCCACCACCGCGCGGTCCATCAGCCGGAAATCGCCGGCGTTGGGCGGGATCTCCACGCGGTCGCCCGCGTTCACCAGCGCGTAGAACCCGCGCGCGCCCAGCCGCTTGAACAGGCTTTCGTCGGCGCGGCTGCTGCGCACGGCATACACGCTGTCGGCGCCTTCCCGCCATTTTTCCAGCAGGGTCGGAATCAGCTCCGGCGCGTGCTGGAGGTCAGCATCCAGCATCACCACCACCTC
>JBKBXH010000154.1:0-4254 GCA_046313655.1 Thermomonas sp.
GATCTCCAGCCGCAGCCACGGTTCCAGCAGCCGCCCCAGCAGGCGCGCCCACAGCGGGTTGCGCGCCTTGTCCGCGGGGGGCGGGGGCGGGCCGGGGGGCGGGGGGGCATCGGCCGCGAGGGCCCCCGGCAGCGGCAACGGCGCGGGCCCGGCGGGGCCGGTCGCGGGGTCGTCGGCGGCGGCCGGCGGGTCGAACAGGCCGGGCTGGTCGGGGCTGTGGCGGTCAGGCATCGCGGCCATTATGGCCGAGCGCCCGTTGCCGCAGGGACGCCCCGCCGCGCCCCGGCGTGACCAGGGTCACGCTTTTCCGCCCCGTGCCAGCCAGTACGCCGCCGGCTGCGGGCGCCCGAACAGGAAGCCCTGCGCGCGCTGGCAGCCGATCTCCAGCAGCGCCTGCCGCTGCGCCTCGGTCTCCACGCCCTCCGCCACCACGCTCATGTCCAGCGAGCGCGCCAGGCTCAGTACCGCGTGGATGATGGCCAGGCTGCGCTGCGCGTTTTCCTGCCCGAGGTCGCGGATGAAGCTGCGGTCGATCTTGATCTTCTTCAGCGGGAAGCGGTGCACGTAGCTCAGCGAGGAATAGCCGGTGCCGAAATCGTCCAGCGCGGCGGACACCCCGGCGGCCTGCAGCCGCTCCAGGATGCGCGCGGCGGCGTCCGGGTCGCCGAGCAGGGTGCCCTCGGTCACTTCGATCCGCAGGCGCTCCGACGGGAACCCGGTGTCGCGCAGCAACTCCAGCAGGCGCTGGTCGAAATCCTCGTACTGGAAGTGGCGCGGCGAGATGTTGATGCTGATGAAGCCGCCCCCGGCCGCCAGCGGCGCGCCGATGGTGCAGGCCAGCCGGTACATGTGCCAGTCGATCGCCTCGATCAGCCCGCTTTCCTCGGCCACCGGCAGGAATTCGCCCGGGCCGAGCAGGCCGCGCACCGGATGCTGCCAGCGGATCAGCGCCTCGTAGCCGACCGTGCTGCGGTCGTCCATGCGTACGATCGGCTGGAAGTACGGCACGAACTCGCCCGCGTGCAGCGCATTGCGCAGCGCCAGTTCCAGCTCCAGCACGTTCATCGCCGCGGTCTGCTGGCTTTCGTCGAACAGCACGAAGCGCTGGCGGCCGGTGGACTTGGCGCGGTACAGCGCCACGTCGGCGTCGTGCAGGATCTCGTCGATCGCGAGGTAGCGGTCGTGGCTGATGGCGATGCCGATGCTGACCGAAGCCTGCAGCTCGCGCTCGCCGACCGGGATCGGTGCCTGCATCCGCGCCTGGATGCGCTGCGCGATCTTGACCGCGGTGGCCGGCTGCGCGCCCTCCTCCAGCAGGATCGCGAACTCGTCGCCGGACAGGCGCGCCACGACGTCGGGGCCGCGCACGCAGTCCAGCAGCCGCCGCGACACCTCGCGCAGGACCGCGTCTCCGGCGAGGTGGCCGAGGCTGTCGTTGAACAGCTTGAAACGGTCCACGTCGAGGTACAGCAGGGCGAAGTCGTGCCCGGGGTTGCGCTGCTGGCTGGACAGCGCGCGCTCCAGGCGATCGCGCAGGTACAGGCGGTTGGGCAGCCCGGTCAGCGGGTCGTGCATCACCTGGTGCTTGAGCTGCGCCTCCACCTGCTCGCGCACCGCGATCTCGCGACGCAGCTCGCGGGTGCGCACCTGCACCCGCTGCTCCAGCTCGGCGTTGAGGTTGCGCAGCGCCTCGCCATGCCGGCGCCGCTGCACGCTGTTGGCGATCTGGTGGGCGACGAAGGTCAGCAGCTCGGCATCGTCGCGGCTGTACACCAGCTCCGGTCGGTAGCTCTGCACCACCACCAGCCCCATCACCCCGTCGCTGCCCAGCAGCGGCGCGCCCAACCAGCACACCGCCGCGGTGCGGCTGGCATGGTGCACGGCGTCCATCTCGCCGCGTGCCACCAGCTCGCGCACGCCGGCGTCGTCGATCAGCAGGGTCCGGCCCAGGCGCAATACATATTCGCTCAGGCCACGCCCCAGCGGGCGGTCGCGGCGCTCGTCGCCGGCGGCGTCCACCGTGTAGGGGATCTGCAGGTGCTGGCCGTCCGCGGAAACCAGCCCGATGTAGAAGTTCTCGGCGTCGATCAGTTCGCCCACGGCCTGGTGGATGCTGCGGTAGAAGTCCTCGTCGCGCTCCTCGGTATTGGACATCGCGGCGATTTTGTAGAGCGTCGCCTGCAGGTGCGCGGTGCGCTCGCGCTCGGCGATCTGCACCTGCAGCTGGGCGTTGGCCGTGGCGAGTTCGCGGGTGCGCTCGGCCACCCGCTGCTCCAGTTCTTCCTGGCCGCGCTTGCGCTCCACCGCGTTCAGCACGTGCTCGGCCACGAAGCTGAGCACCGCGCAGTCGGACTGGGTGTAGCTCATGCCCTCCTGGTAGCTCTGCACCACCAGCGCGCCGTAGATCTGGCCGTCGCGCTGCATCGGCACGCCCATGAAATCCACCGATGGCGTGCCAATGCCATGCTCCGGCGGCAGCCCCAGCAGCTCCATGATCTCCTCCGACGGCCCGCGGACCGCGCGGCCGTGGCGGATCAGGCCCAGGGTCAGGCTGCCGCGCATCTGCGCCGCCGGGATCTCCTGGTCGGGGTCGTACATCCCGCCGTCCATCTGGTCGACGAAATAGATGAAGCGCAGGGTGTCGCGCTGCGGGTCGTACAGCGCGATGTAGAAGTTCTCGGCGTACATCAGCCGGCCGATGATCTGGTGCAGCCCGCGCAGCAGGCTCTGCATGTCGCGGTCGGAGGCGGCCATGTCGGCGATCGCGAACAGCGCGTGCTGCAGCTGCTCGGCCTGCTCCAGGTCCTTCACCGAGGCGTGCAGCCGCTGGAACGCGAACAGCTCGGCCAGGCGCTGGCCGGCCAATGTGATCAGGCGGCTGGGGCCCGGCTCCAGCCGCGCCAGCGCGCCGTGCGGCGCCAGCAGCACCGCCCCGGCATCGGCCGCGCCGGGCGGCAGCAGGCGGGTATCCGGCACCCCGGCCCCGGTGAGCGGGCGCCCGGAGAACGCCGCCACCGCGGCCTGCCGGCGGGCGGCCGTGCCGGCTTCCGGCGGCTCGAACAGCAGTTCCCCGTGGTCGGTCCAGGCCACCGCATGGGCGCTGCGGCCGCATTCGGCCAGCCCGCGCAGCAGTGCGCCGGCGGCCTCGCGCACGCTGGCCGCGGTGCTGATCGCCAGCCCTGCCGGGGCGATCCCAGGCAAGGCCCCGCCCGCGTCCGCGCCGGTCGCGCCCTGCTGTTCCATCTGCCCGCCTTCGCTCATGCCTTGGCCTCTCCCGTGCAGGCGCGTGCCGGCATCCCCATGCCGGAATCCGCGCATGCCAGGCATGCGCGGACGCCTTGGCGAGTATATCGGCAGGGTTCGCCCAAGCTGTTGCCCGCGCGGCCGGGCTCAGCGCGCAGGCGAAGGGGTGGCCCGCAGGCTGCGCTGCGCGCCCTGCACGTAATCGGCCAGGTACCAGCGGCCGTCAATCCGCACCGCGGTCGCCAGGGTGTCGATCGGGGTCCCGGCCAGGGTGTACTGCAGGCGCAGGCGCGCGCGGTCGCCGGTCTGCTCGACCAGGCTGACGCGCAGGCTGCGCAGGCTGGCATCGATGTCGAGGCCGTACTGCTGGCGCAGCTGCGCCAGCAGGGTGGCGAAGAACGGGGACAGCCGGTTCAGGCTCTGGGTCATGCCCAGCGCCGCGAACGCGGGCCAGCCGGCCTTGCCGTCGATGCCGCTGCGCACCGCCGCGGCCGAAAGCACGGTGAAGAACCGCTGCGCCCGCGCCGGGTCGTCCAGCGGTGCTGCGATCGCCCAGCGCCCGACGGCGGCGATCGCCTGCGCGGCGTGGTCGCGTTCGTCCGCGCTGTAGCCGGGATCGCGCTGCACGTATTCGCCGCCGAACACCATCAGCGTGCGCACCGCCTGGTCGATGTCGGCATCGGCCCCGGCGAACTGCTTGCGGAAGGTGGCCATCAGCAGCCGGTCGGCGCCCGGCGACTGCAGCGCGGCCAGCATCGCCGGGATGCGTGCATCCAGCGGCAGCTCGTCCAGCGGCCAGCGGCTGCGTCCGTCGCGCCAGGCCCGCCGCAGGTCGGCATGGATCGCCGGCGGCACCGCCACCCGCGCGAAGCCCACCCCGTCGCGCGCCAGCAGGCGGTCGCGCAGCACGTACACCGCATCCACCGGGCGCGCGGCCGGCACCGGCTCGCCGGCCGCGTGCGCGTCATCCTGTGCCTCCACCCCGGCCGGCTGCCGGCAGCCGGCCGGGGT
>JBKBXH010000155.1:0-4245 GCA_046313655.1 Thermomonas sp.
GGCATCGATCCGCCAAAATGGCACGACGTCGGCACGATCCTGTTGGAACACCTGGGGAAATTCCCGCCCGGGTTGCAGAGCGAGCTGCCTGACCTGGCCAACATCTCCCGCCGGCTGCGCCGGGACCGGCGCGGCGGCCGGGGTGCCGGTGAACAGGCCACGCAGCCAGCCGATCACGCCGCCGGTGGCGGGTGCCGGCTTGGCCACCGGCTGGGTGAAGGCGGGGGCAGCAGCGGCCCGCGGGGCCTCGGCCTCCTGCGGCATCGGCTTGGGCTCGCGCAGCGGGGCCGGCTGCGCCGGCTTGACCTTGGTGACGGCCGGCGGCGGGATGTTCAGCTGGGCCTTGGTCAGGGCGATCGTGTTCAGCTTGCGCGGGATGCCGCGCTGGTAGCTGGGCTTGCTGGACTCCTCGCCCAGCTCGTTCACGCGCAGGCGGGTGACTTCGTAGTGCGGCGTGTGCAGCTGCTCGTCGGCGACGATCACGATCGGCGCGTCGTGGCGCTGCTCGATCTCGCGCAGGGCGCTGCGCTTCTCGTTGAGCAGGAAGTTGGCGATCTCCACCGGAGCCTGCACCAGCACCTGCCCGGTGTTGTCCTTCATCGCGTGCTCCTCGGCGACGCGGATGATCGACAGCGACAGCGACTCGACGCTGCGCATGCGGCCATGGCCCTCGCAGCGCGGGCAGACGATCTGGCTGGCCTCGCCCAGGCTGTTGCGCAGGCGCTGGCGGCTCATCTCCAGCAGGCCGAAGCGGCTGATGCGGCCGATCTGCACGCGCGCGCGGTCGTACTTCAGCGCGTTCTGCAGCTTGTTCTCGACATCGCGCTGGTGCTTGCTCGACGACATGTCGATGAAGTCGATCACCACCAGCCCGCCGAGGTCGCGCAGGCGCAGCTGGCGGGCCACTTCCTCGGCCGCCTCCAGGTTGGTGTTGAACGCGGTTTCCTCGATGTCGCCGCCCTTGGTAGCGCGCGCCGAGTTGACGTCGATCGCGGTCAGCGCCTCGGTCTGGTCGATCACCAGCGCGCCGCCGGAGGGCAGGCGCACGGTGCGCTCGTAGGCGCTCTCGATCTGCGACTCGATCTGGAAGCGGTTGAACAGCGGGATGTCGTCGGTGTAGTGCTTGAGCTTGCGCAGGTTGTGCGGCATCACCTGCTCGACGAACTCGCGCGCCTCGGCGTACATCTCCGGGGTATCGACCAGGATCTCGCCGATGTCGCTGCGCATGTAGTCGCGCAGGGCGCGCACGATCAGGCGGCTTTCCTGGTAGATCAGGAACGGCGCCGGCTTGCTGAGCGCGGCCTCGGCAATCGCGCGCCAGATGCTCAGCAGGTAGTCGAGGTCCCACTGCAGTTCCTCGGCATCGCGGCCGACGCCGGCGGTGCGGATGATCACGCCCATGTCGTCGGGGATGTTGAGCGCGTCCATCGCCCGCTTCAGCTCGGCGCGGTCGTCGCCCTCGATCCGGCGCGAGACGCCGCCGGCGGTGGGCGAGTTCGGCATCAGCACCATGTAGCGGCCGGCCAGCGAGATGAACGTGGTGAGGGCTGCGCCCTTGTTGCCGCGCTCCTCCTTGTCCACCTGCACCACCACTTCCTGGCCTTCGCGCAGGAGTTCCTTGATGCCGGCCTTGTTGGGGTCGACCCCGGCCTGGAAGTAGTCGCGGGAGATTTCCTTCAGCGGCAGGAAGCCGTGCCGCTCGGCGCCGTATTCGACGAAGGCGGCCTCGAGGGAGGGTTCGAGCCGGGTGATGCGGCCCTTGTAGATGTTGGACTTCTTGTTGTCGCGGGCCGGCTGTTCGATGTCGATGTCGTACAGGGACTGGCCGTCGACGATGGCAACCCGCAGTTCTTCCGCCTGCGTGGCGTTGATGAGCATTCGCTTCATTGTGCGTTCCTTGTGCGCTGCCCACCCGCGGGGGCGGGTGTCGCGCGGAACGCCATGGGGCGTCTTGCCTCTGGATACCGCAAGCGCGCGGCTGCGCAGGGGCGCAGGCCGTGCGGCTCTCTCGTTGTCCAGCGCTGCCACACCACGGCGAACCGCGGGAGCGCTTGTTCCTTCAATTGATGTTGCGGGGCCGGCGACCGCCGCCGCTCACCCGTGGGTGGTTGGCGCGTCGCGCGGGGCATTGTTCAACGGGTGGGGTCACGGCAGGGCCGGTGATGGGCAGGTCTGCCGCGCAGCCGTTAACATGTCCACCCCGAGGGTGGTGGCAACGTCACTGCGGCGGGGCTCGCCAGGCAGGCCGGCTTTCGGCCGGATGGGCGATGGATTGCCCGACACTTCCTGCGAAATCAAACCCTTGCACCACGCCCCGAGTGTACCAGATCAACCCCCGATGACACAGCCTGCTCCCCCTGCCGGTGGCGGCGCGCGCAGCGTGCGCGTGCCGGATGAACGCGCCGGCCAGCGGCTGGACAACTTCCTGCTGGGCCAGCTGAAGGGCGCGCCGCGCTCGCTGGTATACAAGCTGGTGCGCAGCGGGCAGGTGCGGGTCAATGGCGGCCGGGCCAAGGCGGAGCGCAAGCTGGAAGCGGGAGATGAAGTCAGAATCCCGCCTGTTCGCCTCGAATTGCCGCAGGATGGCGGCCGTTCGCCGCCGAAAGGGCTGCTGGCGGCGCTCGAGTCGGCGATCGTGTTCGAGGATGCCCGCCTGCTGGCGATCAACAAGCCCTCGGGCATCGCCAGCCACGGCGGCAGCGGCATTTCGTTCGGGGTCATCGAAACCCTGCGCGCGCTGCGGCCGCGCGACAGCCTGGAACTGGTGCACCGGCTGGATCGCGACACCTCCGGCCTGATGGTGCTGGCGAAAAAGCGCTCCGCTTTGACCGAACTGCAGCGATTGTTGCGGGAAGATCACGGATCAGGCATCGAAAAGCGCTATCTGGCGCTGTTGGTCGGGCGCATGCCCGACGGCACCATGAGCGTGGATGCCCCGCTGCACGTCGGCCTGCGCCAGGGCGGCGAGCGCCACGTGCAGGTGAACCCGGCCGGCAAGCCCTCGATCAGCCATTTCCGGGTGCTGGAGCGGCGTGGCGGCCAAAGCTATTGCGAGGTCCGCATCGAAACCGGGCGCACCCACCAGATCCGCGTGCATGCCCAGCACATCGGCCACCCGGTGGCGGGCGACGACAAATACGGGGATGCGGATGCCAACCGGCGCCTGCGCGAGCAGGCGGGCCTGAAGCGGCTGTTCCTGCACGCCTCCACCCTGGAGTTCGCGCTGGAGGGCGGCCAGGCCCCGTATTCGCTCAACGCGCCGCTGGTGCCGGAGTTGATCGAGGTGCTGGACCGGTTGCGCTGACCGGAGGCGTGCGCCGAAAGGGGGCGGGGACGGGTCAGCCCGCCAGCAGGTCCGTCTTCGCCGCGCAGATGAAGTCGTTCTCGCTCAGGCCGCCCACATCGTGGGTGGACCAGCGCACCACGCAGCGGTCGTAGTGCACCGACAGGTCGGGGTGGTGGTTCTCGGCATTGGCGACGTGTGCCAGCGCGTTCACGAACGACAGCGTGCGGTAGTAATCCGGGAAGGTGAACGTGCGGGTCAGCGCATGCCCGTTCTCCGCCAGTTCCCATCCCGCCACCTGCGGCAGCAGTTCGCGGATGCTGGCGTCGGTCAGCCGGTGCTCGTGACCGCGGCGCGGCGTGCAGTGGGCGTGTGCGAGGGGGATCAGGTCGGCCATGCGGGGGTCCGTCTTGCGGGGGCTGAACATCGGCGCGGTGCGCGCGCGCAGGCGGCGCCTGCATGGCTAGAATAGCCGCATGATCCGGATTTCCGAAGCCGCGCAGGCGCATTTCCGCAAGTTGATCGAACGCGAGGCGATGCCCGGGCTGGGCGTGCGCCTGTCGGCTTCGCATGCGGGCACCCCGCGTGCCGACGTGCGCCTGGAGTTCGCCGGCGAAGGCGACCTGCACGGCGACGAGTGGGCGATCGACTGCGAAGGCTTCACCCTCTGGCTGGATGCGCCCAGCGCGCCGTTCCTGGAGGGGGCGGAGATCGACTACGCCAGCTTCGCCACCGGCGGCCAGTTGCAGATCCGCGCGCCGGGCATCAAGGGCCATGCGCCCGCGCCCGAGGCCCCGTTGGACGAGCGCGTGCGCTGGGTGGTCGAGCACGACATCAACCCGCAGCTGGCGATGCACAAGGGCCATGTCGAGGTCGCCGAGGTGACCGCCGACGGCATCGCGGTGCTGCACTTCGGTGGCGGCTGCCACGGCTGCAGCATGGTCGATGTCACCCTCAAGCAG
>JBKBXH010000156.1:0-4216 GCA_046313655.1 Thermomonas sp.
TGATCCGCCAGACCCTGGCCGAGGCCGGCCTGACTACGGCCGACCTCGACGGCGTGGCCTACACCACCGGCCCGGGGCTGGTAGGCGCGCTGCTGGTCGGCGCGGGGGTGGCGCGGTCGCTGGCCTGGGCGCTGGACGTGCCCGCGATCGGCGTCCACCACATGGAGGGCCACCTGCTGGCGCCGCTGATCGAGGACGACGCCCCGCGGCCGCCGTTCGTGGCGCTGCTGGTCTCGGGCGGGCATACCCAGCTGGTGGCGGTGGACGCTATCGGCCGCTACCGCCTGCTGGGCGAGACGCTGGACGATGCCGCCGGCGAGGCCTTCGACAAGACCGCCAAGCTGATGGGCCTGCCGTATCCGGGCGGTCCGCAGCTGGCGAAGCTGGCCGAGCAGGGCGTGCCCGGCCGGTTCAAGTTCTCGCGGCCGATGACCGACCGCCCCGGGCTGGATTTTTCCTTCAGCGGCCTGAAGACGCAGGTGCTGCTGGCGTGGCAGGGCAGCGACCAGTCCGAACAGACCCGCGCCGACATCGCGCGCGGGTTCGAGGACGCGGTGGTGGACACGCTGGCGATCAAGTGCGCGCGCGCGCTGGACGCGGCCGGTTGCGACACCCTGGTGGTCGCCGGTGGCGTCGGTGCCAATGCGCGCCTGCGCGCGCGGCTGGCGGAGATGTGCGCGGCGCGTGGCGGCCGCGCCTGCTTCCCGCGCCCGGCGCTGTGCACCGACAACGGCGCGATGATCGCCTTCGCCGGCGCGCTGCGCCTCGAGGCCGGCCAGCACGACGATGCCGCGATCCGCGCGGTGCCGCGCTGGGACATGGCGGCGCTGCCGGCGGTGTGAGCCGCCGGGGAGCTGGCGCGGGGTTGCTAAGCTGTGCATCCAATCCCCTCCGCGCTGCGGTATCCCGTGGCCCGGAAGACGCGAACCCGCCCATGACCGACACCGTGTTCATCGAAGGCCTGCGTGTGGATGCCGTGATCGGCGTCCACGCGCGCGAGCGCCACGCGCCGCAGCCGCTGCGGCTGGACATCCGCCTGCGCTACGACAACCGCGCCGCCGCGGCCAGCGATGCGCTGGCCGATGCGCTGGATTACGAGGCAGTGGCGCGCCGCCTCTGCGACTATGCGGCCGGCACCGGTTTCGCCCTGGTCGAGACCCTGGCCGAGCGCTGCGCGGCCCTGGTGCTGGAGGAATTCGCGGCCGACCGGGTCTGGCTGAAGCTGTCCAAGCCCGGCGCGCTGGCGAACGCGGCCGCGGTGGGGGTGGAGATCGAACGTGGGAGGGCGTGCGCATGAGCGTGGTACTGGTCACCGGGGCCTCGCGCGGGATCGGCCGCGCCATCGTCGTGCGCTTCGCCCGCGAAGGCGCCACCGTGGTCGCCTGCGCGCGCGGCCGCGAGGGGCTGCAGGCGCTGCGCGCCGAGCTGCCGCAGGTGGAGACGCTGGCCTGCGACATGCGCGACGACGCGGCGGTGGACGCGCTCGCGCGCGAGGTGCTGGCGCGCCACGGCGGCGTGGACCTGCTGGTCAACAACGCCGGCGCGTTCCGCCCGGGCGGGATCGCCGGCGAGGACGACGGCGCCCTGCTGGAGATGCTGCAGGCCAACCTGTTCGGCGCCTACCGCCTGACCCGGCGGCTGCTGCCGCGGATGATCGAGCGCCGCAGCGGCATGGTGCTGAACGTGTGCAGCACGGCGTCGGTCGCGGCCTACCCGAACGGCGGCTCCTACAGCATCGCCAAGCACGCGCTGTACGGCTTCTCGCGCAACCTGCGCGAGGAGATGAAGCCGCACGGCGTGCGCGTGGTGGCGCTGCTGCCGGGCGCCACCCTGACCGCGTCGTGGGACGGCGTGCCGCTGCCGCCCGAGCGCATGATGCCGGCCGAGGACGTGGCGGAGATGGCGTGGACGGCCTGGTCGCTGTCGCCGCGCACGGTGGTCGAGGACATCCTGATGCGCCCGCAGCGGGGCGACATCGGCGAGGCCGATTTCGCATGAGCGCGCAGGAAGGCAATACGATGCAGGAGAGCGTCACCATCCGTCTGGCCAAGCAGAACATGAAGTTCTCGGCTGGCCACTTCACCATCTTCTCGGCTACCGAGCGCGAGCGCCTGCACGGCCACAACTTCACGGTCGAGGTGGACATCGAGGCGCGCATGCTGGGCAACGGCATGTGCTTCGACTACGGCCTGTACAAGGACCGCGTGGTCGCGCTGTGCCGCGAGCTCAACGAGTGGACGATCCTGCCCACCCGCTCGCCGTACCTGCGGATCGAGGAGGACGGCGACCACGTGTACGCGCATTTCGACGGCCAGCGCATCCCGTTCCTGCGCGCCGACGTGCTGCTGCTGCCGATCGAGAACGCCACCCTGGAGGAATTCGCGCGCTGGTTCCTGCAGCGCCTGTGCGAGGACCGCGACGCGCTGCGCGCGCACGCCATCGACGCGATCGAGGTGCGGGTGCTGTCCGGCCCCGGCCAGAGCGCCGGGCGCCGGGTGAGGCTCGGCTGATGGCGGCCTCGACCCTGCCCGCGCCCTCCGCCGATGCGCAGGCGCACAGCGCGCACCTGCGCGAGGTGATCCAGGAGCAGATCATCGCCGCCAGCGGCCGCATCCCGTTCTGGAAGTTCATGGAGCTGGCGCTGTACGCGCCGGGGCTGGGCTACTACAGCGCGGGCGCGCGCAAGTTCGGCCCGGGCGGCGACTTCATCACCGCGCCCGAGCATTCGGCGCTGTTCTCGGCCTGCGTGGCCGACGCGCTGGCCCCGGCGCTGCGTCAGGCGGGCAAGGGCGCGGTGTTCATGGAAGTGGGCGGGGGCAGCGGCGCGTTCGCCGAGGCCTGCCTGGAACAGCTGCAGGCCAGCGACGTGCTGCCGGCGCGCTACGCGATCCTCGAACCCAGCGCCGACCTGCGCCAGCGCCAGCGCGAGCGCCTGCAGGCGCGGCTGCCGGCGGCGCTGTTCGCGCGGGTGGAGTGGCTGGACGGCCCGATCCAGCAGCCGTGGGACGGGGTGCTGTTCGCCAACGAGGTGATCGACGCGCTGCCGACCCCGCGCTTCGTGCTGCGCGGCGGGCAGGTGCTGGAGGAATGCGTGGCGCTGGATGGCGAGGGCCGCTTCGTGCGCGCCGAGCAGGCGGCCGATCCGCTGCTGGCGGCGGCGGTGGCGCGCCTGCAGGCGCGGCTGCCCGCGCCGCTGCCGGACGGCTATCGCAGCGAGGCGCTGGCGCAGCTGCCGTACTGGCTGCAGGCGGTGGCCGGCGGCCTGCGCAACGGCGCGCTGCTGTTCATCGACTACGGCTACGCGCGCAGCGAGTACTACCTGCCCGAGCGCAGCGACGGCACCCTGCGCGCGTTCCGCCAGCACCACCTGGTGGAGGACGTATTCGCCTGGCCGGGGCTGCAGGACATCACCGCCTCGGTGGATTTCACCGCGCTGGCCGAGGCCGGCGTAGGCGCCGGCTTCGAGTTCTCCGGCTACTGCTCGCAGGCCAGCTTCCTGCTCGGCAACCGCCTGCAGGCACATCTGGAGGAGGCCGAGGCGCGCACCGCCGACGAGGTGGCGCGGCACAACCTGCGCCAGCAGGCCAAGCGGCTCACGCTGCCCAGCGAGATGGGCGAGCGCTTCCAGGCGATCGGCTTCCAGCGCGGGGTGGAACTGGACGCGGCGTTCCTGCTCGGCGACCTGAGCCACCGCCTGTGAACCGCGCGCCCTACCGCGCCGGGCGCTCGCTGAAGCCGTTCCGGCGCCCGTGGCTGTGGGCCGGGCTGTGGATGCTGGCGATCGCGCTGGTGGTGGCGGCCTCGCTGGTGCCGGGCCGCGATCTTCCGGACCTGAAGGTGAGCGACAAGACCGAGCACCTGACCGCGTATGCCCTGCTCGCAGCCGGCGCGGTGCAGGTGTTCGCGCGCCGGCGCTCGTGGGCGGTGGCGTGCGTGCTGCTGGTGCTGATGGGGATCGCCATCGAGTTCCTGCAGGGCGCGATGGGGCTGGGGCGGACGATGGACCGCTACGACGCGCTGGCGAACACGCTGGGCGTGCTGGTCGGGCTGGCCACGGCGTTCACGCCGCTGCGCGATGCCCTGCTGTGGCTGGATTCACGCCTGTTCCGGCGCTGAGGCGTGCGCCGCGATCGCAGCGATCCGCGCGCGCCGCAGCGCCTGCCCGAACGCCGGGCCGGTGACGCCCTGGGCGGCGATGGCCTCGCCGCGCACCGCC
>JBKBXH010000157.1:0-4207 GCA_046313655.1 Thermomonas sp.
GCTGCACGAAGCCGCCACCGCCGCCCTGGTCGATGCCGAACAGCAGGTGCGCCAGTGCGTCCCGGTGGCGCTCGCTCAGGTGCACGAAGCGCGGGTCGGGCGTGATCGAGAATGGCGGCTCGTCGAGCCCGTAATACCCCAGGTACATGCGCCTAGCCTGCCATGTCTCGCGGTGGTTGGGTCAGTCGGCCACGTGGTGGGCTTCGCTGATCGCCGCCTGCTCGGCATGCGCGGGCCGCCGTCGCCCGGCCAGCAGGCCCTGCGCGAACACCACCGCCAGGATGATGGCCACGCCGCCGTAGAAGCGCGGCGAAAGCTCCTGCTGTTCGCCGAACAGCAGCGCCGCCAGCAGGATCGCGTAGATCGGCTCGAGGTTGATCGACAGTTGCGCGGTGAACGCCGACAGGTGGCGCAGCGCCACCAGGCACAGGGCGAACGGCAGCAGGGTGCAGGCCAGCGCCAGCACCAGCAGCCACAGTACGTCCAGCCCGGCCGGCAGCACCAGCAGCGGCCCGGCGAAGGCGGGCACCAGCATCGGCATCAGCGGTGCCAGCAGGCTCAGGGTGAGCACGCCGGCGCCGAGCTCCAGCGCGGTCACGGTGAGCGCGTCGCCGGCTTCCACCATGCGCTTGTTGAGGCTGGAGAACAGCGCCACGAACAGCGCCGACACCACCCCGGCCGCGATCCCCGCGTGCATCCCGGACGGCACCCCGCCGACCACCAGCCAGATCCCCGGCAGCGAGGCCAACCCCAGCAGCAGGTCGCCGGGGCGGAACCGCTGGCGGGTCAGGGCCGGTTCCACCAGCGCGGTCATCGGGGTGGCAAACGCAATGCAGGTGGCCGCCACCGAGGCATTGGCCAGCTTGATCGCGCCGTAGAAGGTGAGCCAGTGCAGCGCCACCAGCGCGCCGATCCCGGCGTAGGCCCAGCGCGTGCGCGCCGGCATCGCGCGCAGCCCGCGCCAGACCCGCGGCACCAGCACCAGCGCGGCCACCACGATCAGCATCCGCCACCACACCAGCGGCAGCGCCGGCAGGGTGATCAATTTCCCGAGGATGGCGGTGAAGCCCCACAGCAGGACGCAGAAGTGGATCTGCCAGAGGGCACGGATGGTCTCGGGGGTTCGCATCCGCGCATTATCGGCGGCCACCGCCCGCCGCGGGGCGTGACCGATGGCCGGTCGCGCCGCGGCGGCGACGCGGCATACTCGGGCTTTCCCCTCGCAAGGAACCCCCGACATGCGCATCGCCCCGTTGGCCGTGGCCCTGGCCTTGACCCTTGCCACCGCTGCCCCGCTCCACGCCCAGCAGGCCGAGCGCACGGTATCCAAGCCGTTCCTGATCGACGACACCCGCGCGCCGTTGGCGGCGGCGCTGCCGGACGCGGCCCGGCTGGCGCGCTTCGATGCGTTCGTGGAGGCGGTGCAGAAGCAGTTCCAGGTGCCGGGCGTGGCGGTGGCGATCGTCAAGGACGGCCAGGTGGTGATGGAGCGCGGCTACGGCGTGCGCGAGCTGGGCAAGCCGGCGAAGGTGGACGCCCACACCATGTTCGCGATCGCCTCCAACACCAAGGCGTTCACCGCCGCCTCGCTGAACATGCTGCAGGACGACGGCAAGCTGAAGACCACCGACCGCGTGATCGACCACCTGCCGTGGTTCCGCATGAGCGATCCGTACGTCACCCACGAGATGCGCATCCGCGATCTGCTGGCGCACCGCAGCGGCCTGAGCCTGGGCGCCGGCGACCTGCTGTACTGGCCCACCACCACCTATTCCACGCGCGAGGTGGCGGAGCGCCTGAAGGACGTGCCGCTGACCGGCGGTTTCCGCGAGCAGTACGCCTACGACAACATCCTGTTCGGGGTGGCGCAGCTGGTGGTCGAGCAGGCCTCCGGGATGTCCTACAAGCAGTTCCTGCAGACCCGCATCTGGCAGCCGCTGGGGATGACCGAGACCCGCTACAACAGCGACGACCTCAAGCCCGGCGACAATGTTGCGGTGGGCAACGCGCTGTACGACTTCAAGGACCTGCGGCCGGTGCCGAGCCCGACCAGCTGGCGCAACGTGTCCGGTGCCGGCGGCATCTATTCCAGCGTGCACGACCTCGCCAAGTGGATGAACCTGCAGCTGGCCGGCGGCGAGATCGCCGCGGGCACGGGCAGTGGCAAGCGCCTGTTCTCGCAGGCCCGCCAGCGCGAGATGTGGACGATGCTGACCCCGATCCCGGTCGGCAAGCCGGCGGTGCCCGAGCTGGCCCCGGCGGTGCCCAATTTCTCCGGCTATGCGCAGGGCTGGTTCCTGTCCGATTACGCCGGCCATCGCCTGGTCTGGCATACCGGCGGCTGGCCGGGGCAGGTGTCGCGGCTGACCCTGCTGCCGGACGAGCGCGTCGGCATCGTGGTGCTGACCAGCGCCGAGGTCGGGGCCGCGTTCAACGCGATCACCTACGAGGCGCTGGACATGATGCTGGGCAAGGACGGCCACGACTGGCTGCGCGGCTACGCGGCGGCGCAGGCCAAGGCCCAGGGCAATGCCGACGAGGACTGGCGCAAGCACGTCGCCGCGCGCGACGCCGCCAGCAAGCCGTCGCTGCCGCTGGCGAAGTACGCCGCCACCTACCGCGACCCGTGGTAC
Organism: Thermomonas sp.; assembly: GCA_046313655.1. Lineage (GTDB taxonomy): Bacteria > Pseudomonadota > Gammaproteobacteria > Xanthomonadales > Xanthomonadaceae > Thermomonas. The sequence goes on from JBKBXH010000157.1 coordinate 2,634, forward strand.
GGCGACGTCATCATCCGCCAGGGCAAGAACGGGCTGGAAATGCAGTTCAGCAAGACCGCCGAGCTGCTGGGCGATCTCGAGCACTGGCAGCACGACACCTTCATCGTGCGCTGGCGCGACCGTGGCCTGAACGCGGACGCGTTCGTGAACTTCGCGCTGGACCCGGACGGCCGCGTGCGCGAGCTGCGGATGGAGCCGGTGTCGCCGCTGACCGATTTCAGCTTCGACTTCCAGGACCTGCGGCTGGTGCCGGTGGCCGCGGCCAGCGCCGGCCACTGAGCCGGCGGCCGTCCCCGGCGGGGCTGCCCGCCGGGGCTTGGAGCCCGCTCAGACCCGCTCAGACCCGCTCAGGCCACCGCGCTGGGGCGTTGCGCCTGCTCGGCGCGGCGCGCCAGCACGCGTTCGATCCGCGCGAACACCTCGCGCAGCACCGGCGCCTCGGGCAGCAGGGTGACCCGGAAATGGTCGCGGTAGGGCACGTTGAAGCTGGTGCCCGGCACGATCAGCACGTCCTCCTGCTCCAGCATCTCCAGCGCGAAGGCGTGGTCGTCGAAGTCGCGCGCCGCCGCGCCCACCACCCGCGGGAAGCCGTACAGCGCGCCCGCCGGCGGCACCAGCGCGAGGTGCTCGCTGGCCGCGCAGGATTCGATCAGCGCGCGCCGGGTTTCGTACAGCCGGCCGCCGGGGCGGACCAGCGCGCCGATGGTGTCGGCACCGTGCAGCGCCTGCTCGATCGCGAACTGCCCGGGCACGTTCGCGCACAGGCGCAGCGCGCCCAGCAGATCCATCGCGTGGTGGAAATCGCCGCAGGCCAGGGCGTCGCCGGACAGCACCGCCCAGCCGATGCGCCAGCCGCAGGCGCGGTGCACCTTCGACAGCCCGCCGAAGCTCAGGCAGGGCAGGTCGCCGGCCAGTGGCGCCACCGGCTGGAAGGTGGCGTCGTCGTACAGGATGCCGTCGTAGATCTCGTCCACCAGCAGCAGCAGGCGGTAGCGGCGCGCGATCTCCACGATCCGCTCCAGCAGCGCGCGCGGATAGCTGGTGCCGGTGGGGTTGTTGGGGTTGATCAGCACGATCGCGCGGGTGCGCGAGGACACCAGCGATTCGATCTGCTCGGGATCGGGCAGGAAGCCGTTCTCGCGGTCCAGCTTGTAATAGACCGGGCGGCCGTCGTTGAGGATGGTGGCCGCGCTCCACAGCGGGTAGTCGGGCGAGGGCACCAGCACTTCCTCGCCGGGGTTCAGCAGTGCGCGCAGGGCGATGTCGATCAGCTCGGACACGCCGTTGCCCACGAACACCCGCTCCGGGCTGGCGTTGGGCGTGCCGCGCGCCTTGTGGAATGCCGCGATCGCCTCGCGCGCCTCGGGCAGGCCCTGCTGGTGGGTATAGGGGTCGGTGCGTTCGATCCGCCCGGCGATCGCCGCCTGCAGGTGTTCCGGCGCGCGGAACCCGAACGCGCCGGGGTTGCCGATGTTGAGCTTGATCAGCTTGCGGCCCTGGGCCTCCAGCTCGCGCGCGCGGCGCGCCAGTTCGCCGCGGATCTCGTAGCGGACCTCGGTGAGGCGGGTGCGGGT
>JBKBXH010000158.1:0-4170 GCA_046313655.1 Thermomonas sp.
CCGGCGCGCTTGAGGTCCTCCAGCCGCTGCCAGGTCATCGCGCCGTGGCACAGCGCCTGCAGCGCCAGGGTCTCGCTGCCGTCCACCGGGCACATGGTCGGCGGCTCCGCATCCGGCAGCAGCTGCAGCACCTGCGGCAGCGCCTCGCGCGGGGCCTGGAACAGCAGCAGCTTGCTGTCGCGGATGCGCAGCACGCCGTCCATGCGCCGCAGCAGCAGGTCGGCCAGCTCGGCGCGCACGTCGCCGAACGGCTGCACCGGCCCGGCCAGCACCGCCTCGCTTTGCAGGATGTCCAGCACCGGCTTGAGCTGGTTGGCGGCCAGGGTGGCGCCGCTGGACACCAGGTCGCAGATGGCATCGGCCTGGCCGAGGCGCGGCGCGATTTCCACCGAGCCGTTGAGCACCACGATATCGGCCTCCACCTGCTGCTGGCGCAGCCAGGCGCGCAGCTGGTTGGGATAGGTGGTGGCGATGCGCTTGCCGGCCAGCTGCGCCGGACCCTGCCAGTCCCAGCCGTCGGGCACGGCGATCGACAGCCGGCAGCCGCCGAAGCCAAGCGCGCGCCACTCGCGGAACACCGGCGGCAGGCCGGCCTCGCTGCGCTCGCCCGCCTGTTCCAGCAGGACGTTGCGGCCGACCACGCCGAGGTCGCACACGCCGTCGGCGATCAGGCCAGGGATGTCGTCGTCGCGGACCAGCAGCAGGTCCACCGGCAGCGACTCGCCGTAGCAGAACAGGCGGTCGCGGCTCTCGCGCCAGCTCAAGCCGGCGGAGGCCAGCAGGGCGCGGGCCGGTTCGCTCAGGCGTCCGGATTTCTGGATGGCGATGCGCAGGCGGTCGCGCACCGCCGGAGTGGCGGGAGGGCTCATGGCGGGGCTGTTCAGTGGGAGTCGTTGGAAAGGCCGAGGCGGCGGGCGGCGGCCTGGTAGCCGCCGGTCCCGCGCTCCAGGCAGCGGGCGACGCGGCCGATGGTGGTGACGCTGACCTTGGTGCGCTCGTGGATCTCGCGGTAAGGCATGCCCTGCAGCAGCTGCGGCACCACCCGCCAGCGGTCGCCCATCGCCTCCAACTCGGCTGGCGTGCACAGGTCCTCGAGGAACGCACGCACCTCGGCCGCGCCCTGCAGCGACGCCAGCGCATAGGCCAGCGCGTCGATGGCGACGGCGGCATCGTAGGGCGGCAGGGGCTCGGGGCGTTGCTTCATCGAAAGGCCGTCGGAAGGTCTGGACTGCGGGATCCCGCCGTGGCGGGACGGGACGGGCTTGGGCTGTTGCGCCGGGCTTGCTTCGGGCCTGCCTCGGGCAGAGCAATCAAACACGCTAATGTATTAGCGCGCTAATACATTAATTGACGAAAAAGGGCGCGTCAACCGCGCCCTGCTTATCCCTCGCTTCCGGCAGGGGCGCCGTTCAGCCGGCAGCGCCCCGCATGCCCCTGCCGGCCGAACCGACCGCCTATCCCTCCGCCAGCACGCGCCGCGCAGCGGCCAGCAGGCTGCCGTCGGCCACCATCGCCACCGCCGCGGCGACCTCGCCGTCCAGCGCGCGGTCGCGGTCCAGGTAGGGAATGCGCGCGCGCAGCGCCGCATGCGCGGCCGCCACTGCCCGTCCCGGGCGGAACTCCGGCGCAGCGGCCAGCTGTGCGCGCAGGGCGTCCACCTCGACCAGGAAGCCATCGCGCTCGGGCGCACCCGGCAGCGGGCCGCCCGCCACCTTGGCGGCGAACGCCTCGGCGTCCACCCGGCCGGCCAGCGCGCGCGCCGCGTTGATCATGTCGCGCCGCAGGTCCAGCGCCTGCGCGGCGGTGAACAGCTCCAGCGCCAGCACCTTACCCAGGTCGCTGGCCATCGCCAGCACGTGGCGCGCCTCGTTGGCGCCCATCGAGACATGGTCCTCGGCGTTCGCGGAGGTGGGGATGGAATAGACCGAGGCCGGCATCGCGCGGCTGGCGAGGTCGTTGACGATCGCCGCCGCGGTGTACTGCACGATCATGTGGCCGGACTCGGTGCCGTCCTCGTTGCCGATCAGGAACGACGGCAGACCGTCGCTGGTCGCGGGGTCCACCAGCTTGTTCAGGCGGCGCTCGCTGATCGAGGCCAGCACCGGGATGGCCGCCTTCAGGTAGCTCATCGCCAGCGCCAGCGGCATGCCGTGGAAGTGGCCGGCGGAGATCACCTGCTGCTCGACGTGCTCGGCCTGCGCGTCCGGGAACACCAGCGGGTTGTCGGTGACCGCGTTCAGCTCGACGTCCAGCACGCGCTTGGCCTGCTCCAGCGCATCGCGCACCGCGCCATGCACCTGCGGGATGCAGCGCAGCGAGTAGCTGTCCTGCGGCTGGTGCTTCTTGCCGCCGCGGAACGGCAGGAAGCGCCGGTAGAACTTCTCGCGGCCGTGGCGCTGGGTGAACGGCACCCAGTCCCAGCCGATGTCGAAGCCCAGCGCCTGCGCGGCCGGCGTATCCCAGCTGGCCGGCAGCCAAGGCCGGAACTTCGGCACCAGATGGTAGGCAATGTCGGCCAGGGTGGAGCCATCCAGCAGGCGCAGCAGGTTGGCCGCGGTCGCCACCTGCCCCGGATGCGGGCGCAGCGCGTGGACCTCCGGCGCGAACGCGCCGAGGCGGCCGGCGAAGGCATCCAGCGTCATCGCCGCGGCGAGGTCGGCGGTGTCGAGCAGGTCCTCGAGCTGCTGCACCGCCAGCACGCCGGTCGCCAGCATCTGCGCGGTGCCGTTGTTCAGCGCCAGGCCTTCCTTGTAGGACAGCTCGACCGGCTGCAGGCCCTTGCGCGCCAGCGCATCCGCGCCGGGCATGCGCTGGCCGTCGACGAAGGCTTCGCCGCCACCCAGCAGGACGATGGCCAGGTGCGACAGCGGCGCCAGGTCCCCGGAAGCGCCCACCGAGCCCAGCTGCGGCACCACCGGCACGATCCCGGCATTGAGCATCGCCGCCAGCGCCTGCAACGTCTGCACGCGGATGCCGGAATGCCCGCGCAGCAGCGTGTTGATGCGGATGCACAGCATCGCCCGCACCACCTCCGGCGCGAACGGCTCGCCCACGCAGACCGCGTGGGTGACGATCAGGTTGCGCTGCAGTTCGATGTGCGGCGACACCCCGGACGGCGCCGCGCCCGGCAATTCGTCGCGCAGGCGGTGCGCGCCCAGCAGCTTGTCGGCGTTGCTGCCGAAGCCGGTGGAGACGCCGTAGATCGGCTCCTGCTTCTCCACCTGCGCGGCCAGGAAGTCGGCGGCGCGCGCCACCCGCTGCAGCGCCACCTCCTCCAGCACGACCCCGGTGCCACGCGCCACCGCCACCAGCTGCGCACGCGTCAGCGAAAGCCCGTCGAGGCGGACCGTGGCCGTCATCGCGTGCTCCCCGCGCCGCTGCGCAGCTGCTCGCGCTCCACCAGCAGCGCCGCCGCCAGCTCGGACTCGGCGACCTCGAACTGCTCGCCGCGGCGCAGGTCCTTCACCGCCACCACCCCGCGCGCGGCCTCGTCCTCGCCGCGCAACACGACGAAGCGGATGCCGGCCTTGTCCGCGTACTCCAACTGCTTCTTCAGCTTGCGCGGCTCCAGCTGGGTCTCCACGTTCAACCCCGCCGCGCGCAACCGCTGCGACAGCGCCAGCGCGTGCTCCAGCCCGGCGTCGTCCAGCAGCGCCACCAGCACGTCCACCGAACTGTCGGCGGTCTGCACCAGTCCGGCGTCCTTCAGCTGGAAGAACAGCCGGGTCAGGCCGATGGAGATGCCCACGCCCGGCAGCTTCGACTTGGTGTAGTGCCCGGCCAGGTTCTCGTAGCGCCCGCCCGAACAGATCGAGCCGATCTGCGGGTACGCGTCCAGCGTGGTCTCGTAGACCACGCCGGTGTAGTAGTCCAGCCCGCGCGCGATGGACAGGTTCAACGCGTAGCGCGACTCCGCCACGCCCAGCGCCTTGAGCTGGTCGAGGATCCCGCGCAGCTCCGCGCGGCCCTCCTCGAACAGCGGCGTGCCGGCGCCCAGCGCGTCGAGCTTGGCCAGCGCGTCGGCATGCCCCTGCGAGCGCACCTGCGAGAACGCCATCAGGCGGTCGATGACGTCGGCGGCCAGGCCGAAGCCCTCGCCCGCCAGGGTCGCGCGCACGGCATCGCCGCCGCGCTTGTCCAGCTTGTCCAGCTCGCGCAGCACCAGCATCT
>JBKBXH010000159.1:0-4096 GCA_046313655.1 Thermomonas sp.
CGTAGCGCAGCAGCACGTTCGCCACCGCGGCCACCGGCAGCGCCAGCAGCATGCCGAGGAAGCCGAACAGGGTGCCGCCGGCCATCACCGCGAAGATCACCGCCATCGGATGCAGGCCGATGCGGTCACCCACCAGCATCGGCGTGAGCAGGAAGCTCTCCACCACCTGACCGACGCCGAACACGATGCCCACGCCCGCCAGGTGCTGCCAGTCGCCGAACTGGACCAGCGCGGCGATGCCGCCGAACAGGATGATCGAGGCCGGCCCGAGGTAGGGCACGAAGGTCAGCAGCCCGGCCACCAGCCCGATCAGGATGCCCAGCTTCAACCCCACCAGCCACAGCCCCAGCGCGTACAGGATGCCCAGCACCAGCATCACCAGCAGCTGCCCGCGCAGGAAGCCGCCCAGCACCTCGTTGGCCTCCAGCGCCAGCCGGCGCACGGTATCGTAGTGGTCGCGCGGCACCAGCGCGCCGACCCGGCCCACGATCAGGTCCCAATCGCGCAGGAAGAAGAACGCCAGCACCGGCAGCAGCACGATGTTGGCCAGCCACGCCACCAGCGCGAAGCCCGAGCGCGAGACGTAGCCGAGCACGGTGGCGGCGATCCCGCCAGCGCCCTGCCAGTGCTCGCGGATCAGCTGGAACAGGCGGTCGGGATCCAGCCACGACAGGATCTGCAGCCCGGTGCGCTGCTCGATCCACGGCAGCGCGGTCTGCACGAACCAGTCGCGGTAGCCGGGCAGCGAATCCACCAGGGTCATGATCTGGTCCTCCAGCAGCGGCACCAGCAGCACCGCGACCAGCAGCAGGACCAGGATCATCACCGCGAACACCAGCACCACCGCGCTGTTGCGCGACATCCGCCGCTCCAGGCGGTCCACCATCGGGTCGCCCAGCCAGCCCAGCAGGGCGGCGAACACGAACGGGCTCAGGATCGGCGCCAGCAGCCACAGGCACCACAGCAGCCCCACCCCGAGCGCGGCCCACTGCACCCGCCGGTAGAAGGCGGCGATGCTGGCGAGGTCCTCGTCGCGGCGCATGCTCAACCCCCGCCCAGGCGGAACGCGGCCGGCGCGGCGGCGCTGCCGTCGCCAGCATCGGGCACCGGCACCAGCACCCCGGCGCGCCCCACGTAGCGGCTGAAATTGGCGATCCCGCTGGCGAGATCGGCATCCAGCTCCAGCGCGTCCGGGCTGGCGCTGACCGGCGCGACCCGGCGCACCACCGGCAGGCCGTCGAGGTAGCCGGCCAGGCGCAGGTAATCATCGCTGCCATGGAGGCCGAGGATGCGCAGCCGGAACCGCCCCGGCGCCGCGCCCGGGCTGGTCTTGGCATAGCGCCGCGCCAGCGCGTCCGCCGCGCCGTCGGCACCACCCGCCATCGCCCGCAGCGCGTCCACGTTGCTGGTCTGCCAGCTGCCCAGCACCTTGCCGTTGTCCACCAGGGTCCAGTCCGCGCTCCAGCCGCCGGCGGCACGGTAGAGCTTGCCGATCAGCTGGATCGGCGGGCTGTAGCGGCGCGACAGCGCGCTGATCGCGGCCACGTCGCCGCGCCAGATCGCGCCCACCGCGGCCATCTCGGCGGCATTGCCGGCCGGCAGGCCGAGCGCGTAGCCGCGCGCCTTGGCGGCATCCAGGATCGAACGCGCGGCATTGACCTGGCCCAGTCCGACCAGGCGCGGGCCGCTACCATCGTCGATCGCCAGCCACAGCACCGGCTTGGGCCGCGGCTGCGGCCAGCTGGGCAGGCCGAACATGTCCACCAGGCCGTCGATGTCGGCCGGCCGGAAGCGCACCACCAGCATGGTCTGGAAGCTGGGCGCGCCGGTCGGTCCCACGCCCTCGTCCTGGCGGTAGTCGTAGCTGTCGACGTAGTCCTTGGCATTCGCCAGCTCGTCGCGCACGCCGTCGCGCAGGGCCGCCTCGCGATTGCCGGTGACGTTCGCCAGCACCTGCGCCAGCGCGCGCGCGAACGCCTTGTCGCGCTCGCCGTCGGTCTGGTTGCGTACGCTCACCTCGGCCTGGTACGGCCCCTGCGCCACCGCGCGGTCGCCCTCGGTGCGCTGCGCCAGCGCCATGCCCGGCGCCAGTAGGGCCAGCAGCAGCCACAGCGCGAGCAGCCGCGGCCATGCCCGCGCGATCCCTTGCGGTGTTGCTTGCATCGGCAATCCTCGCCCGCCGGACACCCCGGCCTTGTGCCGGAATGTTGCCGCAGCCGGCCGGGCGCGTCCATGACCGCGCCCGGCGGCGGCAGCCGGCGGCTGTTAAAATCGCGCGTTTCCCGCGCCTGCCCGAGCCCGCCGTGACCAGCCAGCCCCCTTCTTCCCCCGGCCTGACCTACCGCGACGCCGGGGTGGACATCGACGCCGGCAACGCCGTGGTCGAGCGCATCAAGCCGCTGGTGCGGCGCACGCTGCGCCCCGAGGTGCTGGGCGGCGTGGGCCTGTTCGGCGGCCTGTTCGACCTCACCGGCCGCTACGCCGAGCCGGTGCTGGTGTCCGGCACCGACGGCGTCGGCACCAAGCTGATCCTCGCCAAGCAGCTGAACCGTCACGACACCATCGGCCAGGACCTGGTGGCGATGTGCGTGAACGACGTGCTGGTGCAGGGCGCCGAGCCGCTGTTCTTCCTCGACTACTTCGCCACCGGCAAGCTCGACGTCGAGACCACGGTGAACGTGGTCGCCGGCATCGCCAAGGGCTGCGAACTCGCCGGCTGCGCGCTGATCGGCGGCGAGACCGCCGAGATGCCGGACATGTACCCGCCGGGCGAGTACGACCTCGCCGGCTTCACCGTCGGCGCCGTGGAGAAGTCGAAGCTGGTCGATTCCAGCAAGCTGCGCGCGGGCGACGTGCTGATCGGGCTGGCCTCCAGCGGCCCGCATTCCAACGGCTATTCGCTGATCCGCAGGATTCTCGAGCGCGCCGGCAGCCCGCTGGACCTGGACCTCGGCGGCACCACGCTGGCCGACGCGTTGATGGAACCGACCCGCATCTACGTCAAGCCGGTGCTGGAGCTGCTGGCCAGGCACGACATCCACGCGATGGCGCACGTCACCGGCGGCGCGCTGGTGGAGAAGATCCTGCGCGTGGTCCCGGCCCCGCTGGGTCTGGACATCGACACCTCCAGCTGGCCGCGGCCGGCGGTGTTCGACTGGTTGCAGCGCGAAGGCAACGTGGCGGACGCGGAAATGTGGCGCACCTTCAACTGCGGCATCGGCTACGTGCTGATGGCCGATCCGGCCGACGTGGCCGCGATCGAAGCGGACCTCGACCGCCTCGCGCTGGCGCACTGGCGGATCGGCCAGGTCACCGCGCCGCGCGACGGCGAGCGACTGCGCATCGGCTGAGCCGGCCCGATGACCGCCCGCCTCGCCATCCTCGCCTCCGGCCGCGGCAGCAACCTGCAGGCCATCCTCGACGCCATCGCCGCCGGCACCCTGGACGCGTCAGTGGTCGGCGTGTTCTCGGACAAGCCCGAGGCCCCGGCGCTGCAACGGGTGCCGGAGGCCTTGCGCTGGGCCCGCACGCCGAAGGCCTGCGGCGGCCGCGACGCCTTCGACGCCACCCTCGCCGAGGCCATCGAGGCGGTGCGCCCGGACTGGATCGTCTGCGTCGGCTACATGCGCATCCTCGGCAACGCCTTCGTGCAGCGCTTCGCCGGCCGCCTGCTCAACATCCACCCCTCACTGCTGCCGCGCCACAAGGGCCTGCATACCCACCAGCGCGCGCTGGAGGCCGGCGATGCCGAGCATGGCGCCAGCGTGCATTTCGTCACCGCCGAACTGGACGGTGGCCCGGTGATCGCGCAGGCGCGCGTGCCGGTGAAGGCCGACGACACTGCCGAAACGCTGGCGGCGCGCGTGCTGGCGGTGGAGCATCCGCTGCTGCTGCAGGTGTTGCGCCTGGCTGCTGCAGGCCGCCTGGCTGAACGGGACGGGCGCGTGTTCATCGATGCTCAGCCGGTGTTTACGCCGCTGCCGCTAGAGTCGGCCCCGGGGTGACGACCGCGCCCTCCGCGCACCGTCCCGCCTGTTCGTTCCGGTCATTCAAGGAATCCCGATGAAGGCATTGCGTCCGTTCGTGTTGCTGCCGC
>JBKBXH010000160.1:0-4087 GCA_046313655.1 Thermomonas sp.
GGGCTCGGGCGCCAGCGTGAACTCGTTCTTCGGGATCACCACCATGATCATCTCGATCCCGACCGGGGCGAAGATGTTCAACTGGCTGTTCACCATGTACCGCGGCCGCATCCGCTTCGAGGTGCCGATGCTGTGGACGATCGGCTTCATGGTGACCTTCACCGTGGGCGGCATGACCGGCGTGCTGCTGGCGGTGCCGCCGGCCGACTTCGTGCTGCACAACTCGCTGTTCCTGATCGCGCACTTCCACAACGTGATCATCGGCGGCGTGGTGTTCGGCGCGTTCGCCGGCATGTACTACTGGTTCCCGAAGGCGTTCGGCTACAAGCTCGACCCGTTCCTCGGCAAGGTCTCGTTCTGGTTCTGGTTCCTCGGCTACTGGTTCGCGTTCACCCCGCTGTACGTGCTGGGCCTGATGGGCGTGACCCGCCGCATGAGCCACTTCGACGACCCCAGCCTGCAGCCGTGGTTCATCGTGGCCGCGTTCGGCGCGCTGCTGATCGCGGTCGGGATCGGCGCCTTCCTGCTCAACCTGTTCGTCAGCTTCCGCAAGCGCGAGCAGTTGCGCGACGTCACCGGCGACCCGTGGGACGGCCGCACGCTGGAGTGGTCCACCTCCTCGCCGCCGCCGGCCTACAACTTCGCCTTCACCCCGGTGGTGCGCGACAACGATGCCTGGGCCGACATGAAGCAGCACGGCTACAAGCGCCCGGAAAGCGGCTTCCTGCCGATCCACATGCCGAAGAACACCGCCGCCGGCGTGGTGCTGGCCGCGATCAGCCTGGTGCTGGGCTTCGCCCTAGTCTGGCACATCTGGTGGCTGGCGATCGCCTCGTTCGTGGCCCTGGTCGGCGCCGCCATCGTGCACACCTTCAACTACCAGCGCGACTTCCACATCGCGGCCGCCGACGTGGCCGCGACCGAGGCCGCGCGCACCCAGCAACTGGCGACCGCCCATGTCTGACGCGATCCTCCCTGACGCGGCCCTCCTGCCCGCGAGCGGCCGTCCGGCCAACCCCACCGCGGCCTTCCTCGACCTGAAGGGCCACCACCATCCGGAGAACGGCTCGCTGCTGGGCTTCTGGATCTACCTGATGAGCGACCTGCTCATCTTCGCCTGCCTGTTCGCCACCTTCGGCGTGCTCGGCCGCAGCTACGCGGCCGGCCCGTCCGGCGCGGAGCTGTTCGACCTCAAGCTGGTGGCGGTCAACACCGCGCTGCTGCTGCTGTCGTCGATCACCTACGGCTTCGCGATGATCGCGATGCAGGCCGGCAGCAAGCGCGGCGTGCTTGGCTGGCTGGCGGTCACCGGCCTGCTCGGCGCGGCCTTCGTGAGCCTGGAAATCTACGAGTTCCTGCACCTGATCCACGAGGGCGCGGGCCCGCAGCGCAGCGCGTTCCTGACCTCGTTCTTCGCGCTGGTCGGCACCCACGGCCTGCATGTCAGCTTAGGCATCGTCTGGCTGCTGACCATGCTGGTGCAGGTGGGCCGCTTCGGCCTGACCACCGCCAACCGCCGGCGCCTGTTCTGCCTGTCGATGTTCTGGCACTTCCTGGACCTCGTCTGGATCGGCGTGTTCACCTTCGTTTACCTGATGGGCGTGCTGCAATGAGCCAACATCCGCATTCCTCCCACGCGCACGAGCACCACGACGGGCACGGGCACGATGGCGGCCACGACGAGCACGGCGCCCCGCACGTGCACGTCAGCCTGCGCGGCTACGTGGTCGGGTTCGTGCTGTCGGTGATCCTGACCGCGATCCCGTTCTGGCTGGTGATGGCCAAGGTCATCCCCAGCGCGACCATCACCGGCATCGTGCTGGTGGCGTTCGCGGTGGTGCAGATCCTGGTGCACATGGTGTACTTCCTGCACCTCGACGCCCGCTCCGAAGGCGGCTGGAACCTGCTGTCGGTGATCTTCACCGTGATCCTGCTGGTGATCCTGCTGGCCGGCACCTTGTGGGTCATGCACCACATGAACGCCAACATGATGCCGATGAGCGCGCACGACGCGCAGATGGTGGACTGAGCCGGAGCCGCCGATGCAGGCCAGCCACCGCGGCCGCCTTGCCCTGCTGGTGCTGCTGGCCTGCTGCTGCGCCGGCTTCATCGCGCTGGGCGGCTGGCAGGTGCAGCGGCTGCACTGGAAGCGCGCCCTGATCGCGCGGGTGGAGGCCCGCGTGCATGCCGCGCCGGTGCCGCCGCCGGCGCGCAGCGACTGGCCGCGGATCGGCGTCGAGCGCGACGAATACCGCCGCTTGGAGCTGCGCGGCACCTACCTGCGCGGGCTGGAGACCCAGACCCAGGCGCTGACCGAGCTCGGCGCCGGCCACTGGGTGCTGAGCCCGCTGCAGCTGGCGGACGGCAGCATCGTGCTGGTCAACCGCGGCTTCGTGCTGGACGGCGCGCGCCCGGCGCTGCCGCCGCCCGGCGAGGTGCGCGTACGCGGCCTGCTGCGCATGAGCGAACCCGGCGGCGGCTTCCTGCGTAACAACCGCCCGGCCCAGGACCGCTGGTACTCGCGCGACGTGGCCGCGATCGCGCAGGCGCGCGGCCTGCGCGACGTGGCGCCCTACTTCGTCGATGCCGAGGCCGAGGCCGGTGCCGGCAGCGGCTGGCCACGCGCCGGCATGACCGTGATCCACTTCCGCAACCAGCACCTGCAGTACGCGCTGACCTGGTTCGTGCTGGCGGCGATGGCCCTGTGGGGCGTGCTGCGTCTGCTGTCGGAGCAGCGGCGGATGCGGCACCATGGCGGCGATGCCGATGGCGACGACGCCCAGCGCTGAGCCCCGCCCCGTCCGCGCCGGCGCCCGCCGGGTGGACTGGCGCAACACCGCGCGCGGCAAGAACATGCAGCAGCTGCAGCAGCTGCGCTGGATCGCGATCGGCGGCCAGCTGCTGGCGATCGTGGTGGTGCACTTCGGCATGGACATCCACCTGCCGCTGGCGCCGATGCTGCTGGTGCTGGCCGGGCTGTGCCTGTTCAACCTCGCCGGTCCGCTGTACTGGCAGCGCCTGCACCACGTGCGCCAGCGCCACCTGCTGCTGGCGTTGCTGGTGGACGTGGCGGCGCTGACCGCGCTGCTGCACCTGGCCGGCGGCATCGCCAATCCGTTCGTGTTCCTCTACCTCCTGCAAGTGGTGCTGGCGGCCGTGCTGCTGCGCCCGCGCGCGCGCTGGCTGCTGGTGGCGGTGACCAGCGGCTGCCTGCTGTGGCTGGCGCTGGCCCTCAGCCCGGTGCGGCTGCCGGCGAATCCCGATGCCGGGCTGGGCGACCGCTACGTGCAGGGCCTGCTGCTGTGCTTCGTGCTGGTGGCCGCGCTGCTGGTGGTGTTCATGGGCCGGATCGGGGAAATCCTGCGCGCCCGCGACGCGCGCCTGGCCACCCTGCGCCAGCGTGCGATCGAGGAAGAGCACATCGTGCGCATGGGCCTGCTGGCCACCGGCGCCGCGCACGAGCTGGGCACGCCGCTGGCGACGCTGGCGGTGATCCTGGGAGACTGGCAGCACCTGCCGCACTTCGCCTCAGATCCCGAGCTGCTGAACGACGTGGTGGAAATGCAGGCGCAGGTGCTGCGCTGCAAGGCGATCGTGCGCGGCATCCTGCAGTCGGCCGGCGAACCGCGCGGCGAGGCGCCGCACGCCGCCGACCTGCGCGATTTCATCGAGGAACTGGCCCAGCAGTGGCGGCGGCGCGCGATGGACGCGCTGGCGCTGGACAACCGGCTGCAGCCGGGGATCGCGATCATCGCCGACATCGGCCTGCAGCAGATGCTGTTCAACGTGCTGGACAACGCGCAGGAGGCCTCGCCCGGCAAGGTCGCGCTGGAGGCGCGGCTGCAGGGCGGGACGCTGGTGCTGGTGGTGGACGACGCCGGCCCCGGGTTCGACGCCGGCATGCTGGAGCACCTCGGCACGCCGTACCGCTCCAGCAAGGGCGTGCCCGGCCGCGGGCTGGGGCTGTTCCTGTCGGTGAACGTGGCGCGCACCCTGGGCGGCAGCATCCGCGCGCACAATCGCGCCGGGGGCGGCGCGCGGGTGGTGGTAGAAATCCCGCTGCAGGCCCTGGCGCCCTACGGGAGTG
>JBKBXH010000161.1:0-3739 GCA_046313655.1 Thermomonas sp.
TGCGAGAGTTGACTCGCTACGAGCACTCGGTGCGCACCTCGCCCGCAACTGCCGTCGCTGCCGAGCCGAGTTCCTCACTCGCCGCCTGCACAGTTGCGCCGCACCCCGCTGCACATGGCCTGCTTCCTCGGCGATGGCAGCGCCTCGCATCCGATCCTGGAACCCCTGCCGCCGCAGCAGGCGCACCTGGCCTGGGTACAGCACGGGTTCCTGCTGGACGCGCACGACACGCCCACGCTGGCGCGCCAGTTCCGGCACGTGGCGGCACTGGCACGCGCCAACATCAGCTATCGGCTGGATTACCCGCGCCGCTATGACGCGCTGCCAGAGGTGGAGGCGCTGCTGCGCCGCCGGCTGGCCGAGGCCGCCGCTCAGCTCGCCTCTGCGCCGTCCCCGTAATAGTCGCGGTACCAGCGCACGAAGCGCGCCACACCCTCCTCCACCGCGACCTGCGGGCGATAGCCGGTCTCCGCGATCAGGTCGGACACATCGGCCTCGGTGTCGGGCACGTCCCCGGGCTGCAGCGGCAGCAACTCCATCTGCGCCTTGCGGCCCAGGTGCTGCTCCAGCAGTTCGACGAAGCGCAGCAGTTGTACCGGCTGCTCGTGGCCGATGTTGTAGATGCGGTACGGCGCGCTGCTGCTGGCCGGATCCGGGCGATCCCCGCGCCAGCCGCGATTGGGCAATGCGGGGCGCTCCAGCGTGCGCAGCAGGCCTTCGACGATGTCGTCGATGTAGGTGAAGCTGCGGCTGTGGCGCCCATGGTTGAACACCTGGATCGGCCGGCCCTCGCTGATCGCGCGCGCAAACAGGATCGGTGCCATGTCCGGCCGCCCCCACGGGCCATACACGGTGAAGAAGCGCAGCCCGGTGCACGGGATGCCGTACAGGTGGGCGTAGCTGTGCGCCATCATCTCGTTGGCCTTCTTGCTGGCCGCGTACAGCGTCAATGGATGCTCGGTGGGCGCATGCTCGGAGAACGGCACCGCGGTATTGGCGCCGTACACCGAGCTTGTGGACGCGAATACCAGGTGCTCCACCCCGTGATGGCGGCAGCCCTCCAGCACGTGCAGGAAGCCGGTGATGTTGCTGCTGACGTAGGCGTGCGGGTTCTGCGCGGCATAGCGCACGCCGGCCTGCGCCGCCAGATGCACGACGCGGCGCGGCCGGTGGGCGGCGAACACCTGCTCCACCGCGGCACGGTCGGCCAGATCCGCGGTGACGTGGGTGTATCCCGGCATTGCCGCCAATCGCGCCAGCCGCGCCTGTTTCAGGCCGATGTCGTAGTAGTCATTGAGGTTGTCGAAGCCCACCACGGCCTCGCCGCGCGCCAGCAGCGCGTGCGCCACGTGAGAACCGATGAAGCCGGCGGTGCCGGTGACCAGAATGCTCATTGCAGGCTCCTGCCCGCGTCAGCGGGCGTGCTCGTGGGGTTCCCGCCGACGCAGCCGCCGCAACCCGCGCAGGAAACGGCGCAAGACCAGCCGCCAGCGGCTGCCTTCGCCGTAACGCCCGCGCAGGCGGCTGGTGGTCGGGAACAGGCGTTCTTGCAGCCAGCGCAGGCGCAGGCCCAGCGTCGGCAAGGCGCGGCAATTCTGCCACTGCATGTAGGCCCAGTCCTGCAGCCGCGTCCAGTCCAGCGGCTCGTCGGCCGTGGCCGCCTGCAGGCCGGACAGCACCGGCGGCGGGAAGGGCGTGGAGAACAGGGCCCGGGCCTCGTCGAACATGCGCATGCAGGCCCCGGCGATGCGCTTTTCGCGCGCGACTGCCAGCAGCTGCTCCCACTCATGCGATGCCAGCCGCGATGCCAGCAGGTGCACGTCCCAGGCCAGCTTCAAGCGCTCCGGCTCGCCCGTCTGGATGTCGAGCGCGCGGTTCAGGCAGGCATGCAGCAGCGCCTGCACCGGCGCCAGCGCACGCACCGTGGGCGGCAGCCCCGGCAGGGCCATCGCCGGCGCCCACAGCGCATCGAAGGCGAACACCTCCGCGAACAGGGGGGCATTGAGCAGCTTGCAGTGCAGGTCGAGCTCGCCGCGGCTACTGCCATCCACCAGCAGCTTGCTCTTGCGCTCGAAGAACAGCCGCCCGGGATCCGGCTCCGCCACGTAGCCCAACGGGGACAGCAGGTCCGCCGCGCGGTCGGCCGCCGCGCGCGAGGCGAACAGCAGGTCGATGTCGCGGGGGAAGCCCAGGTGCGGCGGGGGCTACAGCCACAAGCCCAGCGCGTTGCCCTTCAGCAGCAGCACGCGCAGTCCACCAGCCGCCAGCGCGGCAGCCACCCGCGACAGTTCGTGCCGGCGGAACAGGTCGAGCCCGATCGCCTGCCGGACCTCCGCCTGCAGTGCGTGCCGGAACGCCTGCGGCAATTCCGGCCACTGCGGCGATGCGCGCAGGGCCGCCTCCAGCAAGGGCAGCACGCCCTCGCGCCGCGCCAGCGCCAGGCCATCCGCATCCGCCAGTGCCTGCGGCAACGGCGCGCCCAGCAGGGCCTGCGCCAGTTGCATGCGGGAATCGGCGGATGCCGGCGCGCCCATGTTCATCGGCAGCCGACGTCCTGCAGCACCGCCAGCATCCTCTCCGCCAGCACCTCGCGCGAGAACTGCGGGGCGGCGGCATGGGCCTGCCGGCGCAGGCGCGCCATCTCCTCCGGCGCCTCCGCCAGGCGCGCGATTTCCGCCGCCATCGCCCGGGGATCCTCGGGTGGCACGCAGACGCCGCTGCCGGTTGCGCGGACGATGCCGGTGGCCTCGCCTTCCGGCAGGCTCATCAGGATCGGCACACCCATGCCCATCGATTCGAAGATCTTGGACGGGATCACGGTGGCGAACACCGGGGTATCGCGCAGCGGCACGATGGCCAGGTCGCACAGGCTCCACAGCGCCGGCATCGCCTCCTTCGGCTGGCGCGGGATCAGGCGCACATTGGCCAGCCCGCGCTCCGCGACCTGTTGCTCCACGCGCGCGCGCTCGGCCCCGGAACCGGCGAAGAAGAACGCGATGCCGTCGCGGTCGCGCAGCAGTTCCGCCGCGTCCAGCACCTTCGGCAGCGCATGCGCCATGCCGTGGGTGCCCATGTAGCCGGCGACGAACTTGCCCTCCAGGCCGAATTCCCGCGCCAGCGCCGCATCCCGCTCGCGGGGCGCGTAGCGGTCGAGGTCCACGCCGTTGATGACCACGTGGATCTTGCCCGCCGGCACACCGCGCGCCACCAGGTCCGCGCGGAAGGCCTCGGTCACCGAGACGATGGCGGACGCGCGCCGGTACAGGAACAACTCCAGCCGCTCCAGCAGGCGGATCGCCAGACTTTTGCGCATGGCCCCTACCGCCACGATCGAGGCCGGCCACAGGTCGCGCAGCTCGAATACGAACGGGCGCCGCTTCAGCAGGCCCACCATCCAGCCGGCCAGCGCGCAGAAGAACTGCGGCGAGGTGGCGACCACCACGTCCGGGCGGCGCTCGAACAGGCTCATCACGGTCGCCATCAGCATGAAGCTGAGGTAGTCCAGGGTGCGCTTGATGAAGCCCTCGTTGGCGGTGATGTAGGTCTTGACCCGGACTACCCGGATGCCATCCACCCACTCCACCTGCCGCCAGGCGTTGCGATAGCCGGGAAACAGCCTGCCTTCCGGGAAGTTGGGGGCGCAGGTGATCACCGTCACCGCATGGCCGGCGCGCACCCAGCGGCGGGCATGCTCGTGCAGGCGGGTCGCCGGTGCATTGCCCTCGGGCGGGACGTTGTC
>JBKBXH010000161.1:3749-4075 GCA_046313655.1 Thermomonas sp.
CCCACGGGAAGGTGACCGCGCACCGGGGCTGCAGGCAGCGCACCACCAGCTTGCGGGCGGGCTGCGATTCCCCGAAACGCGGGCACCAGACGGCGTCCTCCATTCTCGCCGCGCCGCTCTCCACCTGCCAGCGCAGGGCCGCCTCGCCGCCGGGCGCGAACAGGAAATGCGCCTCGGCCTCGCGGAAGCGCCCATCCAGGACATCCACCACCTGCAGCGATCGCGCCTCCAGCCGCCACGCGCGCTGGTGGCGCACCCGTCCTGGCAGGCGCAGGTAGCCGTCATGCCAGGCCGACAACTGCAGCCCGGCCTCGCCCTCCTTCGTC
>JBKBXH010000162.1:0-4044 GCA_046313655.1 Thermomonas sp.
GCTGGCCGTCCAGCTTGTTGCTCTGCGCGCTGTCGCCGTTGCCGCTGAAGCTGCGGTCGCCGCCCAGCGAGGCCGACAGCCCCGGCAGCACGGCATTGCCGAGGGTCGGCACGCTCATGCTGGTGGCGTTCTTCTTGGCCACCGCGGTCTTGGCCTGGGTGGAGGCGGTGGTGCTTTCCACCAGCACGATGGTGAGCAGGTCGCCGACGTCGCTGGCCTTGTTGTCCTGGAACAGGCGCAGGCCCTTGCCGCTGCGCGCGGCGTAGATCGAGCCGCCGCCATCGCCGGCCTGCGGCACGGCCGGGGCGGCAACTGGCGCCTGCGCCACCGGATACGGCTGCGGCGCGTCGAACGGGCGCACGTCGCCCTGCAGGCGGTTGATGCCGGCGCAGGCCGACAGCGCCAGCGGCAGGGCGATGGCGAACGCGGCAAGGCGGGCGGAGGCGGGGAGGGAAGGCATGGCGCGGCTCACACGTTGTTGTTCAGGTAGCCCAGCATCTGGTCGGTGGTGGAGATCGCCTTGGCGTTGGTCTCGTAGGCGCGCTGGGTCTCGATCATGCTCACCAGCTCTTCCACCACGTTGACGTTGGAGCCCTCCAGCGAGCCCTGCGCCAACCGGCCGAGGCCGCCGGTGCCGGGGCCGCCGGTCTGGGCCGGGCCGCTGGCGCCGGTCTCGGCGTACAGGTTCTCGCCCAGCGACTGCAGGCCGGCCGGATTGACGAAATCGGCCAGGGTGAGGGCGCCGATCTGCACCGGCTGCGCCTGCCCGGCGAGCTGCACGCTGACCGTGCCGTCGGCGCCGATGGTGATGCTCTGCGCGCCTTCCGGCAGCTGCAGGCCGGGCTGCACGGGATAGCCCTCGTTGGTCACCACCTCGCCCTGCGCGTTGATCTGGAAGCTGCCGTCGCGGGTGTAGGCGGACGTCCCGTCCGGCATCAGCACCTCGAAGAAGCCGCGGCCGTTGATGGCCACGTCCAGCGCGTTGCCGGTCTGGTTCAGCGCGCCCTGGGCGAACTGCTTGGCGGTCGCGGCGACGCGCACGCCGGTGCCGACCTGCAGGCCGGTGGGCAACTGGGTCTGTTCGGAAGTCGCGCCGCCCGGCTGGCGCAGGGTCTGGTACAGCAGGTCCTCGAAGCTGGCGCGGTCGCGCTTGAAGCCGGTGGTGTTGGTATTGGCGAGATTGTTGGAAATCACCGCCATCTTGGTCTGTTGGGCGTCGAGGCCGGTCTTGGCGATCCACAGGGCCTGGGTCATGGCAGTATCCTCGGGAAACGGGTGCGAAAGCGGGCGGGAAGGCTCAGGTCAGCGACACGATGGAGCTGGTGGCGCGGGCGTTCTCGTCCGCACGGTGCAAGAGCTGTACCTGCATGTCGAACTGGCGCGACAGCGCGATCATCGACACCAGTTGGCCGGCCACGTCCACGTTGCTGGATTCCAGGGTGCCGCTGGTCAGGGCCGCACCGGTGGCGGGCGGGGGCGGCTGCGCGCCCGGCAGCGGCCGCATCAGGCCGTCGTCGCCGCGCTGCAGTTCGGTGGTCTTGGCGGCCACCACCTGCAGGCGGCCGGCCTCGGCCATGGTCGAGGCCGGCTGGCCCTGCGGGACGATCGAGATCGTGCCGTCCTGGCCGATCTCCAGCGCCTGGTAGGCCGGGATCGAGACGGGCGCGCCGTCGGCCCCCAGCACCGGCTGGCCGCGGGCGGTCATCAGCAGACCGTTGGCGTTGAGGGTGAGGTCGCCCGCGCGGGTGTAGGCGGTGCCGCCGCTGGCATCCTGCACCGCCAGCCAGCGCTCCGGCTTGAGCGCCACGTCCAGCGGATTGCCGGTGTTGCGGATCGCCCCGGCGCGCGCGTCCACGCCCAGGGTGCGCGCGGTCGCGGCCACCCGGGTGGGCAGGCCGGGGCCGGCCACCGGGACCGCCACGGTGGCGTCCAGGGTGGCCTGGAAGCCGGTGCTGTCCACGTTGGCGAGGTTCTGCGCCACCGTGGCCTGCCCGCGCAACATGGCGCTGGCACCGGTCATGGCGACGTACAGGGCGCGATCGGTCATGGCGGTCTCCCGCCGCCCCGGCTCAGGCCGGGGCGGGACAGTTCATCAGCGGATGTTGATCACCGTCTGCGCGATCTGGTCCTGGGTCTGGATCATCTGCGCATTGGCCTGGAAGTTGCGCTGGGCGGTGATCATGTTCACCAGCTGCTCGGTCAGATCCACGTTGGAGGCTTCCAGCCCGCCGCCCTGGATCATGCCGAAGTCGGCCGAGCCGGCCTGGCCGCGCAGCGGTTGCCCGGAGTTATAGGTCTCGGCCCAGGCGTTGTTGCCCAACGACTGCAAGCCCTGCGGGTTGGCGAAATTGGTCAGCGCCACCTGGCCCAGCGGCTGCGCCACGCCATTGGTGTAGCGGGCCGAGACCACGCCCTCGGGCGAGATGTCGATGCCGGTGATGCGCCCGGTGGCATGCCCGTCCTGGGTCTGGGTCTGGATGCTGAAGGCATTGCCGTACTGGGTGGAGTTGCCCAGGTCCAGGGTGACGTTGATCGGGGCCGAGCCGTTGGCCGGAGTGAACGGCGGCAGGCTGATCTGCGCCGGCGAGGTGAGGGCGCCCGCGTTCGAGTACTGCAGGGTCTGCGCCGCGCCCACCGCGGTGCCGTCGATGTAGGTATACAGCTGCCACTCGTTGGGATTGGCGGTCTTGACGTAGTACTGCGCCTGGGTATGCGCCGCGCCCAGCGAGTCGTAGATGGTGATCGAGGTGGTCTGGTTGTAGGTGGTCGGATCGTTCGGATCGAACGGCGAGGCGGTCGGCGTGGAGGCCGCGGCCGGCAGGTTGGTCTCGATCGTGACCTTGCTGGTGGCGGCCGGCGGCGCGTCGCCGTTGGGGACGCGCAGGTCGCTCATGCGGCCGGTATCGAAGCCGCCGGCGGCGTTCGGCGCGAACACCTGCAGGCGCTGCCCGGACGGATTGACGATGTAGCCATCGCGGTCGGTACCGAAGTTGCCGGCGCGCGAATAAACCATGTTGCCCTTGTCCGACAGGGTGAAGAAGCCCTGGCCCGAGATCGCCATGTCCAGCGCGCGCCCGGTGAAGTCGATGTTGCCCTGGCTGAACTGCTGCGCCACCGCCGCCAGCCGCACGCCGGCGCCGATCGCGTTCTGCGATATGCCGTAGGTGGAGACCGCGAACACGTCCGCGAACTCGGCGCGCGAGCTCTTGAAGCCGGTGGTGTTGACGTTGGCGATGTTGTGGGCGGTGACTTCCAAGTCGGAACTGGCGGCGTTCATGCCGCTGATGGAGATGCGAAAGCTCATGGTGATGCGCTCCTGGAGTGGGAAAACCGGCTGTGGTCAGCCGATGCGACGGACGGAGGACAAGGGGTAGCCACCGAGGCCGGCGAGGTTCAGCACCAGTCCCTGGGGTTCGATCGATACGCTGTCGATGCGCGCGGCCAGCCGGACCGCCAGCGCCTCGGTGTCTTTGCCGCTGCCGGCGGTGGCGCGGAAGGTGAACTGGCCGGCGGGGACGGCGTTGCCGCTGTCGTCCTTGCCATCCCAGGTGAACTTGGTGGCGCCCGCGTCCTTGGCATCCACGTTGAGCCGGCGCACCACGCTGCCGCTGGCATCCACGATCTCCAGCTGCACCGGCCCGGCGCGATTGGCGACGATCTCGCCGCTGGCACCCGCGCCGCTGCCCAGCTGCACTTTGTCCACGTCCACCAGGGCGTCGTGGCCCACCAGCGCCGCGGCGCGCAGGGACTGGTCGTTCTCCATCACGGTGGCCATGGCGCCCATGGCCTGCTGCATGTTCTCGATGCCCTGCACGGTGGAGAACTGCGCCAGCTGGCCCAGGAACTCGGCGCCCTTGAGCGGGTTCAGCGGGTCCTGGTTCTTCATCTGCACAGTCATCAGGCGCAGGAAATCGGCCTGGCTGCGCATGTCGTCAAGAAAGGCCCGGGTGGCCTCGTGACCGGGATGATCGCGCAGCGCCTCCCACAGGTAGCCCTTGCGGGGATGGGCAAGGCGGAACAGGTCGGCTTCGGACCAGCCGCACA
>JBKBXH010000163.1:0-4042 GCA_046313655.1 Thermomonas sp.
GTGCCCCGCGCGCCGCAGCAGGCCGATGAAGACATCCGCGACCACGGCGTCGTCCTCCACCAGCAGCACCCGCGGCGCCCGCGTGCTCGCCGCCTGGGCCCCGCCCGCGCCGCGCCCGGCAGGGGCCGGGTGCGGGTCGTGGTGTGCCCACGATACCCCGGAGGCGGACAGTGCCGCGCGCAGGTCGGCGTCCTCGACGTTGCGCGGGATGAGCGTGGCCGAGCTCGGCAGGTCCAGCGAGGTGACGTCATCGCCGCGCAGGTACACCAGGCGCACGTCGCCGTACTGCTGGCGGCGCTCCATGTTGCGCGCCAGCGAGAGCGCGGTGCTGCGGATGCTGGAGAGGTCAGCCAGCACCACCGAGAAGGCCCACGGCTCGCCCTGCGCGTGCGCCTGGCGCAGGCGCTCCAGCGCGTCGTGGGTGTTCTCCACGGTGGTCACGCGCAGGCCCCAGTTCGGCAGCAGCATGGTCAGGCGCATGCGCAGCCGCGCATCGGTGGTGATCAGCAGCACGCGCCCGCCGTGCAGGTCCTCCTGCTGGGTCGGCATGTCGCCGGCGACCTTCAGCAGCGGCACTTCGAACCAGAAGGTGGAACCCAGCCCCGGCTGTGATTCCACCCCGATCTTGCCGCCCATCAGCGCGACGATGCGCTGCGAGATCACCAGCCCCAGGCCAGTGCCGCCGTACAGCCGGGTGGTGGAGGCATCGGCCTGGCTGAACGGCTGGAACAGCTTGTCGCGGGTAGCCGCCTCGATGCCGATGCCGGTGTCCTGCACCTCGAAGCGCAGCAGGTGCTGGGCCGGGGTCTCGCCGACCCGCTTGACGGTGACGGTGACGCTGCCGCGCTCGGTGAACTTGATCGCGTTGCTGACCAGGTTGCTGATGATCTGGCGCAGCCGCACCGGGTCGCCGCGCACGGGCAACCGCACCGAGGAATCGATGTACAGGGTCAGGTGCAGGTTCTTGGCCCCGGCCGGCCGCTCCATCAGCGTGATCACGCTCTGCAACAGCTCGCGCAGGTTGAACGCGGTGGTCTCCAGCTCCAGGCGGTCGGCTTCCAGCTTGGAGTAATCCAGGATGTCGTCCACGATCCGCAGCAGCTGCTGCGCCGAGGCGATCGCGGTGCGCAGGATCTCCTGCTGGTCCAGGGTCATGCGCGAGCTGGTCAGCAGGTCCAGCATCGGGATGATGCCGTTCAGCGGGGTGCGGATCTCGTGGCTCATGGTGGCCAGGAACTCGCCCTTGGCCATCACCGCCGCCTCCGCCGCCTGCTTGGCGCGGGTGAGCTCCTCTTCCAGTTTGGTGTGGCGGTCGATCTCGCGCTGCAGCAGG
This sequence comes from Thermomonas sp., assembly GCA_046313655.1. Taxonomy (GTDB): domain Bacteria; phylum Pseudomonadota; class Gammaproteobacteria; order Xanthomonadales; family Xanthomonadaceae; genus Thermomonas. The sequence goes on from JBKBXH010000163.1 coordinate 1,334, forward strand.
CTGATCTCTTCCACCTGGCGCTCGGCCTGTTCCGCCTGTTCGCGCAATTCGAGCTCCCGGCTGCGCGCGGTCAACGCGTAGGTGGTGGTGCCGAACAGCGCCAGCAGGGCGAGGATCAAGGCGATGATCTGCCACGGGCCCTGCACGCCCAGCTGCTCCACCACCAGCGCCAGCGCCGCCCCGCCGGCGGCGCCCAGGGCCATCCAGCGGGCACTGGCAAGGGTCAGGCCCGAGCCGCCCGCCGCGCTCACAGGGTGGCGCTCCGGAAGTCGAACTCCAGCGCCTGGTCGGGATGCTGCACCAGGTTGCCCTGGATGAAGTCGATCCCAGCCACCCATAGCGCGGCCGCGGCCTGCGGGTCTTCCACCGCCTGCCCGATCACCTGCAGGCCGAGCCGATGCGCGCGCTCGATCGCCACCCGCATCTCGTCCTGCAACTCCGGCGGCAGCGGGTGGCGCGCGAATTCGGCGGACAGCCGCAGGTAGCCCAGCGGCAGCTCCTGCAGCAGCTGGTTGGCGTCCTCGTTGCTGCGGAACTGGCTGAGGCAGAACTGCACCCCGGCCGGTACCAGCTGCTCGCAGACCTGATGCAGCAGCACCACGTGGATCACCGCATCCTCCAGTCGCAGGTCGATCACCAGCGAGGGGCCGTCCACCGCGTAGCGGTCCAGCGCCTCCTGCAGCCAGCCGACGTAGCTGTCCTGGGCCAGCGTACGCGGCGACTGCGACACGAACAGGCGCAGCGGCCGGCTCTCGGCGCGGCGCTTCTGCAGCAACTGCAGAGCGTGTTCCATCACCCAGCGATCGAGCTGCGGCATCAGCCCGCTGGCCTGCGCCGCGGGCAGGAACTCGGCGGCCTTGCGCACGTTGCCGTCGGCGCCGGTCATCCGCAGCAGCACCTGGAACTGGGCCTCGTCGCCGCCGGCCACCGCCACCACCGGCTGGAACGCCAGGTACAGGCCCTGGCCGCCCGGCGCCAGCGCGGCGCGCAGCTCCTGCACCACGTCGCCATCGGCGGTGGTGTCGGGCGGGGTGTAGGCCGCGATCCCCACCGGCGAGGCATGCGCCTCGCGCGCGGCGTCCTCGGCCGCGGCCAGCGCGGCGCCGGCATCCACGAAGCCGTGCTCGTAAGTGGTGTAGCCCAGGGTGCAGCGCAGCCGCAGCGGCTCGCCGTCCGCCTGGAAATCGTGGTAGCCGATGCCGTCGCGCAGGGTGCGGGCGAAGGCGTCCAGCGCGCCGCGGTCCAGGCCCTTGGCCGCGACCAGGAAGGCGTTATCGCTCAGGCGCGCGGTGGGATGGGGGTCGGCCAGGGTGCCGAGGAAGCGCCCGGCGTCGTTCATCAGCGCTTCGACGGCGGCGAAGCCGTAGCGGGCGCGCAGGGCCACCGCGTTGCCGATCTCCACCAGCAGCGCGCCGCCGGGCGTGCCGCTGCCCAGCTGCGCCGCCAGCGCCTTCATCAGCGCCGGGCGGGTGTACAGGCCGGTGACCGGGTGGCGGTCGGACTCGGCCGCGGCCTGGCGGCCGCTCTGCAGCGCGCGCGCGCGGCGGACGCGGCTCTGCACCGCCACGATTAGGTGGCGCGGGCGCACCGGCTTGAGGATGAAGTCGTCGCCGCCCTGCTCCAGCACTTCCAGCTGGCGCTCAGGGTCCTGGTCGCCGGTCAGGAACACCACCGGGGTGTGTTCGAAGCGCGACAGCTCGCGGATCTGGCGGGTGAGCACGGTGCCGCTGGTGCCGGGCAGGTGCAGGTCCATCAGCACCAGGTCGGGATCGAAGCGCTCCACCGCCTCCAGCACCCGTTCCGGCACCGCGACCACCTCCACCTGCATCCCGGCGCCGCGCAGGATCGCCTCCGCGAACACCGCCTGGCTGCGGTCGTCCTCGACGATCAGCACGCGGTAGGGAAGGGTATCGGCGGCGGCCGGGTCCTGCAGCGTGCTCATGCGGGGTTCCCCGCGACCGGCGCAGGCAGGAGGGCGGAAGCGTTGGCGATGCGGGAGTCCATCGGGCGGGGCAGCACATCCATATTTGGTGATTCTGACGCAAAACGCGGGGAATGGAGGTCGCCGGCGCACCTGGGCGCCGCGCATTCCGGCGGGGTTGCGGCCAGTCTATACGCCAATCCGGCTTGACGCAGTGCTCGTGGCGATGCGATACCAGCCGGATGCCGCCTTCCCTGCCGCCATCGCGCGCGCGCGCCGGGCATCCGCGCCTGGCGCGCGCGCTGCTGGTCGCCGCGGCCCTGCTGCTGGGTCTGTGGGGCGCCTGGCGCAGCTTCGCCCCGCCGCCGGCCAATGCGCGCGAGCAGCTGCAGGCGCAGGCGCGCCGGATCGCGGCGCTGGAGCAGCGCAACGCGACCCTGGCGCTGGCCGATCGCATCAGCCGCGAGGCCAACGCCAGCCTGCAGGCGACCCTGGCCGAGCGCGACGAGGAGATCGCCGCGCTGCGCGCCGATGTCGCCTTCTACGAGCGCTTCGCCGGCAGCGCCCAGCGCCGCGGGCTGGGGGTGCACGCGCTGGTGCTGCAACCGCAGCGGGACCCGCAGCTGTGGCATTTCACCGCCACCCTGACCCAGAACATCAACCGCGGGGTGATCAATGCCGGCCGCCTGCAGCTGCAGGTGGAGGCCAGCGACGGGCGCCGCCTGCGCCGGCTGGAGTGGCCGGCCCTGGCCCCGCCGGCCGCCGCCGCGGGCATTCCCTACGCCTTC
>JBKBXH010000164.1:0-4019 GCA_046313655.1 Thermomonas sp.
CCGCCCGCCTGGCCGCCCGCCAGGGCTATGCGGTCTGCGTCAATTACCGCGCTTCGCGGGAAAAGGCGGAGGCAGTGGTGCGCGCCATCATGGCGGACGGCGGCCAGGCACGGGCGGTACAGGCGGATGTCGCCAGCGAACAGGACGTGACCACACTATTCCAGGCGGTGGACCGCATGGGTCCTCTGGCCGCGCTGGTGAACAACGCCGGCGTCCTCGGGCACCAGGGCAGGCTGCTGGACTTCGACGCGGCGCGCATCGCGCGCATCCTGTCCACCAACGTCGTCGGCACGATGCTGTGCGCGCGCGAGGCCGTGCGCCGCATGTCCACCCGCCTGGGCGGAAGTGGCGGCGCCATCGTCAACGTGTCATCGGCCGCGGCACGTACGGGCGCCGCGGGCGAATATGTGGATTACGCCGCCAGCAAGGGCGCGGTGGATACCTTCACCCGCGGCCTGGCGCAGGAAGTTGCATCCGAGGGAATCCGCGTGAACGGCGTGCGTCCCGGCTTCATCCACACCGATATCCATGCCAGCGGCGGCGAGCCCGGCCGGATCGCACGCATCGCGCCGTCGATCCCGCTCGGCCGGGGCGGAACGCCGGAAGAAGTGGCCCGCGCGATCCTGTGGCTGCTGTCGGCGGAGGCCACCTACACCACGGGTGCGCTGCTGGACATCAGCGGCGGTCGCTAGCCGGCCCACGCAATGCCCCTGGCCTGATCGCGGCCACCGGCAGCCGGGACAGCCGCTGCATGCCCTCGGAGTGGAGCCAGCCCGGATCACGCAGGTAGTCCATGAACATCGGGGTGGCATCGTCGCCCCAGAACAGCTCGCCACGGCAGACCAGGGTTGGCACGCCGAACACGTCGTCCCGCAGGGCATGCGCAAGGTTCTCACGCAGGGCCTGCTTGACCCAGGGCTGCGCCAGCGCCGCCGGCGCATCGACGATCCCGATCCGCCGGGCCAGCCCGGCAATCTCGTCCGGATGCTGGATCGCCCTGCCCTCTTCCCATATCCAGCGGAACACCGCATCCACCACGTCCGCAGTCGCCCCGGCCGCGACGCACAGACGCAAGGCGGGCAGCGGATTGAACGGATGCGCCGGCGGGAACACCAGCGCGATCCCGTCGCGCGCCGCACGCCATGCCACCTGCCGGTACGTGAAGCGCCGCTTTGCCGGGATCTCGGCCGGCCCTTTGTGGCCGGCATGGTCCAGCAACGCCGCGAACAATACCGGCCGCTGCAGCAGCCCCTCGATTCCCAGCCGCTGCAGCCTGCGCCATTGCAGGTAGGCGAACGGGGATACGACGTCGAAATACCAGGTCGCTTCGACATGCATGCTGGGTACTCGCGATGGACGCCGCCGGCCACCTCGACGGCCTGACCATTGCAGCCGCCATTCCCCCTGAAGGCCAGCGCCCGGCGCGCCTCATTCCGGGCCGGAAGCGACAACCGTCCGCGCGCGATACCAGCAGAATGGCGCAATCGGCACGAATCGCGTCGCCCGCGGCGCTGGCCCGACCGCACTGCACACTGTTTACTGCACGTGGGTTTCGGCATATCCATCCGCCAACGCGCCCCGGGAGGCCACTGCATGCACGTCGGATTCATCGGCATCGGCACCATGGGCGCGCCGATGGCCACCCGCCTGCTCGATGCAGGCATCCCGCTGCGCGTGTGGAACCGCACGCCAGGGCGCTGCGCGCCGCTGGTCGCACGCGGCGCGGTCGAGGCCCCCGGCATCGACGAGCTGTTCGCGGCATCCACCATCGTGCTGTTGATGCTGCTCAACCAGCAGGCCGTGGACACGGTGCTTGCCCGCGGCCAAGAGGCCTTCGCAACGCGGGTTTGCGGCCGCACGCTGGTGATGCTCGGCACGACCTCGGCTGAATACTCGCAGGCGCTGGAGGCGGACGTCCGTCGCCACGGCGGCCGCTACGTGGAAGCGCCGGTGTCCGGTTCGCGCGGACCGGCCGAGGATGGCAGCCTGGTCGGCATGCTGGCCGGGGAGCCTAGTGCCGTCGCCGACATCGCGCCCCTGCTGCAGCCGCTGTGCCGCCAGATGGTGCATTGCGGGCAAGTGCCGTCCGCCCTGCGAATGAAGCTGGCGGTCAATCACTACCTGGTGGTGCTGGTGGCCGCGTTGGCGGAAGCAACCCACGCCGCCGCGCGCAGCGGCGTGGACCTGCAGCTGTTCCGCGAGGTGCTGGATGCCGGACCGATGGCCAGCGCGGTCTCCCGGGCCAAACTGCAGAAGCTGGTCAGCGGCGACTTCGCCGCGCAGGCCGCCATCCGCGACGTGGCCGTGATCGCCGAGCTCGTCCGCCAGCAGGCATCCGTCGCAGGCATCGAGACCCCGCTCATCGACGCTACCTGTCGCATGTACCGGGCGGCGGACCGGCGCCGCCTTTCCGATCTCGACATGGCCGCGCTGCTGGAAGGATTGCCTGCCAGCCCCTCGCCAGCACACGCCTGAGCCGCATGCTGCGAGGGTAATCGTAGTCCAGCGGCACCCGGCTAGGTCGCCGCCGCGATCTCCCGCAGCGCGCGCTCGAACACCTCCGGCGGCTGGCCGCCGGAAATCAGGTGCCTGCGCTCCACGATCACGGCCGGCACGCTGCGGATGCCCAGGTTCTGGAAGAACTGCTCGGCGGCACGCACCGCGTCGGCGAACTCGCCGCCGTCCAGCACCGCGCGCGCCCGCTGCACGTCCAGGCCGACCCCGGCCGCGATCTCCGCCAGCACGGCGCGGTCGCTGATGTCGAGACCCTCGCTGAAGTTGGCCACCAGCAGCGCGCGCTTCAGCGGCAGCTGGCGCTCCGGCGCTTCCACTTCCGCCCAGTGCAGCAGCCGGTGCGCGTCGAAGGTGTTCCAGGTGCGGCTGCGCGCGTTGAAGTCGAAGGTGAAACCCAGCTCGGCCCCGCGCTCGCGGATGCGGGCCTGGTTCTCGGCCAGCTGCGCATCGTCCATTCCGTACTTGCGCTTGAGGTTCTCGGCCACGTCCATGCCGCCGGGCGGCATGTTCGGGTCCAGCTCGAACGGCTGGAAATGGAGTTCCGCCTCCACCTCGCCCTGGAGCCGCCGCAGCGCCAGCTCCAGCGAGGCCAGTCCCACCGCGCACCACGGGCAGACCACGTCGGAGACGAAATCGATGCGCAACGTCTTCGGCATCGGCGCGCTCATGGCAGCATCGGCAGCTTGAGGCCCTGCTCCCGCGCGCACGCCTGCGCGATGGCGTAGCCAGCGTCGGCATGCCGCATCACGCCGGTGCCGGGGTCGTTCCACAGCACGCGGGCGATGCGCTTGTCGGCGGCGTCGGTGCCGTCGCAGACGATCACCACGCCGCTGTGCTGCGAGTAGCCCATGCCGACGCCGCCGCCGTGGTGCAGCGACACCCAGGTCGCGCCGCCGGCGACGTTGAGCATGGCGTTGAGCAGCGGCCAGTCGGAGACCGCATCGGTGCCGTCGCGCATCGCCTCGGTCTCGCGGTTCGGCGAGGCGACGCTGCCGGAATCCAGGTGGTCGCGGCCGATCACCACCGGCGCCTTCAGCTCGCCGTTGCGCACCATCTCGTTGAACGCCAGGCCCAGCTTGTGGCGCAGGCCCAGGCCCACCCAGCAGATGCGCGCCGGCAGGCCCTGAAAGCGGATGCGCTCGCGCGCCATGTCCAGCCAGCGGTGTAGGTGCGGATCGTCGGGGATCAGCTCCTTCACCTTGGCGTCGGTCTTGTAGATGTCCTCCGGGTCGCCGGAGAGCGCCACCCAGCGGAACGGCCCGCGGCCCTCGCAGAAGCTGTCGCGGATGAAGGCCGGCACGAACCCGGGGTAGTCGAAGGCGTCCTGCACGCCCCACTCGAAGGCCCGCTGGCGCAGGTTGTTACCGTAATCGAAGGTCACGGCGCCGCGTTTCTGGAGTTCCAGCATGGCGCGGACGTGCGCGGCCATGGCGTCGTACGCCCGGCGGCGGTACTCCTCCGGGTGGTCGGCGCGGAGGGTGTTCGCGTCCTCGTCAGGGGTGAGC
>JBKBXH010000165.1:0-3992 GCA_046313655.1 Thermomonas sp.
TGTTCGCGCGCGGCGCGGCGTGGTTCGGCACCAAGCGCTCACTGCCGAAGCCCGTGCGCGCGGCGTATGCCGGCGTGTACGACGGCTGGGACCGGGCGATCTCCACCTTGCGCTTCATGCAGGACATCCCGCTGCACGACGGCGACCGCGCCATGCCGCTGGTGCAGGCCAGCGCACGCGCGCTGCCGGGCTATGCGGACCGCCCGGCCTTCATCGGCTGGGGCCTGCGCGATTTCGTGTTCGACCAGCACTTCCTCGACGGCTTCCGCAAAGCGCTGCCGCAGGCGGACGTGCACGCCTACGCCGATGCCGGCCATTACGTGCTGGAAGACAAGCACGAAACGCTGGTGCCGCTGATCCGGGCGTTCCTGGACCGCCATCCGCTTTAGCGCCAGCTCCAGCGCGTGGCATCGACGGAACGATGGCACTGCAAGTTGCGAGGCCAGCCGGATGGCAGCGGCCTCGCAACCAAGCGAGTATCGGGGAGCGACTTGCGAGGCCGCTGCCGTGCGGTTGGCTGGCTCTGGCGGTAACAGCGTCGTCAGAGAATCCAGCCGCCGTCCACGGTCAGCTCCGCGCCGGTGACGAAGCCGGCGTCCGGGCCGACCAGGAATGCCACCGCGGCGGCGATTTCCTCGGGCTTGCCGATGCGCTTCAACGGCGTGGCCTCGATGCCGGCCTGGTTGGCTTCCGGCGGGTTGTTGTCGAGCATCGGCGTGTCGATGAAGCCTGGATGCACCGAATTCACCCGGATGCGTGCCGGTGCCAGTTCCAGCGCGGCGGTCTTGGTCATCCCGCGGACTGCCCACTTGGTGCCCACGTAGGCGGCCGCGTTGGGGAATCCCAGTTGGCCGGCGATCGAGCTGATGTTGACGATGCAGCCACCGCCGGCCGCGCGCAGCGGCACCTGGCCGTGCTTCATGCCCAGGAACACGCCCAGCTGGTTGACCCGGAACTGCTGCTCGACGTCGCGCACCGGGGTGTCCGCGATCTGGCCGGGATGGAAGATGCCGGCGTTGTTCACCACCACGTGCAGGCCGCCGAAGTGCGCCGTCGCCGCGGCCAAGGTATCCACCCAGGCGGCCTCGTCCCCGACGTCATGGTGGAAATAGGCGGCGTGTTCGCCCAGTTCGGCTGCCAGCGCCTTTCCGGGAGCGTCCAGCACGTCGGTGATGGCGACGCGCGCGCCATCCGCGTGCAGGCGGCGGACGATGGCGGCACCGATGCCGCGTGCCCCGCCGGTGACCAGGGCGATTTTACCTGCGAGCGTGTCGTTCATGTCATCCCTCCGCGGCCAGTGGAAGGCCAGCCTGCGCGCACGCGAAGCGGGATGCTTTGATCGGCATCAAACCGACGTCGGGGCAGGGGCCGCGCGGGTGGAGCGGATGAAGCGGGTGGGCCTCACTCCGGGGCGAGCGGCACCTGCGCGGGCGGGCCGGGTTCGGCGGCGTCCACCCAATCCGCGGGCGTCAGCACCGGCAAGCCGTGGGCGAGGCGGGCCTTGTCGCACTGCGGGCTGGGCCGGCCGTACTCCCACGAGGCATCGACTTCGCGGCAGACCGAGGGGCGGTTGGGATGGATGGTACAGCGCGAGTACTTCCCGATATCGGCCTCCAGCGCCACGCAGCGGATCGGCGGGGCGTAGGTGCCGCGCATGCACAGGCGGTGGGCGTCCACGCGCTCGGTCAGCGCGGCCGGCACCCCGCCCGGGGTCACCTCGTCCGATTCCATCCAGTGGAAGGCGACGCGGTACCGGGTGCAGCAGGCGCCACAGGTCAGGCAGGGATGCATGCGGGCGGGCCGGGCGGTGCGCGGCGGAAGCGGCGGGGCCGCGATTGTTGGCCGCTGCCACGCGCCGCGCAAGGGGACGCGCCCGGCGGCGGGCGCGGGCGATAATGCCGGCATGAGTGAACCCTGCAACATCGCCGCGGCGCTGCCGCGGCTGGCGCGCGAGCGTCCCGACCAGGTGGCGATGCGCTGCCCCGGCGCGGGCGGCCGCTACGACCTGGCGCTGACCTATGCCGAACTGGACGCGCGTAGCGACGCGATCGCCGCGGGCCTCGCCCGTCGCGGGATCGTGCGCGGCACCCGTACGGTGGTGATGGTGCGGCCCACGCCGGAGTTCTTCCTGCTGATGTTCGCGCTGTTCAAGGCCGGCGCGGTGCCGGTGCTGGTGGACCCCGGGATCGACAAGCGCGCGTTGAAGCAGTGCCTGGACGAGGCGCAGCCGGAGGCGTTCATCGGCATCCCGCTGGCGATGCTGGCGAAGGCGCTGCTGGGCTGGGCGCGCGCGGCGCGGGTGCGCATCACCACCGGGCGCTGGCCGCTGCTGGCGGACGCAACCCTGGCCCGGGTCGAGGCCGAAGGCGCCGGCGCCGGGCCGCAGCTGGCCGCGACCGCTGGCGAGGACGTGGCCGCGATCCTGTTCACCAGCGGCAGCACCGGCGTGCCCAAGGGCGTGGTGTACCGGCACCGCCATTTCGTGGCGCAGATCGCCATGCTGCGCGAGGCGTTCGGGATCGCGGCCGGCGGGGTGGATTTCCCCACCTTCCCGCCGTTCGCGCTGTTCGATCCGGCCCTCGGCCTGACCAGCATCATCCCCGACATGGACCCCACGCGCCCGGCGCGCGCCGACCCGCGCAAGCTGCACGCGGCGATCGCGCGCTTCGGCGCCGACCAGCTGTTCGGCTCGCCGGCCCTGATGCGCGTCCTCGCCGACCACGGCCAGCCGCTGCCCACCCTGCGCCGGGTCACCAGCGCCGGCGCGCCGGTGCCGGCCGACGTGGTGGAGCGGATGCTGGCCCTGCTGCCGGCGCAGGCGCAGCTGTGGACGCCCTATGGCGCCACCGAATGCCTGCCGGTGGCGGTGATCGGGGGCCGCGAGCTGCTCACCCTGCGCGCCCGCACCGAGCAGGGCGCCGGTACCTGCGTCGGGCGCCCGGTGGCGGACAACACGGTGCGCATCATCCGCATCGACGACGGCGCGATCCCCGCGTGGGACAACGGCCTGCAGGTCGCGCCGGGGCAGGTGGGCGAGATCACGGTCGCCGGCCCCAGTGCCACCGATGCCTACTTCAACCGCGACGCGCAGACCGCACTCGCCAAGATCCGCGAGGCCCTGCCCGGCGGCGGCGAGCGCATCGTGCACCGCATGGGCGACCTCGGCTGGTTCGACGACGTGGGCCGGCTGTGGTTCTGCGGGCGCAAGTCGCAGCGTGTCGTCGTCGATGCGGCCACGACCTTGTGCACGGAACAGGTCGAACCGGTGTTCAACACCCATCCCGAGGTGGCGCGCAGCGCGCTGGTCGGGGTGGGGACGAAGGGCGCGCAGGTGCCGGTGCTGTGCGTGGAGCTGCGCGCCGGCATCGACCGGCGCGCATGGCCGCGGATCGCCGGGGAGCTGCGCCAGCGCGCCGACGGCTTCGTGCACACCGCGAAGATCGCGCAGTTCCTGCACTATCCCAAGCCGTTCCCGGTGGACATCCGCCACAACGCCAAGATCGGCCGCGAGACGCTGGCGGCCTGGGCCGCGGCGCGACTGGAGGACGCCTCCGCATGAACATCCTCGTCACCGGCGGTGGTGGCTTCCTCGGCCAGGCGCTGTGCCGCGCGCTGCTGGCGCGGGGCCATGCGGTCACCAGCGTCAGCCGCAGCCGGCATCCGGCGCTGGACGCGCTGGGCGTGCCGCAGCGGCAGGCCGACCTGGCCGACCGCGAGGCGGTGCTGCGTGCGTTCGACGGCGGCTTCGACGCGGTGCTGCACAACGCCGCCAAGGCCGGCGCCTGGGGCAGCCATGCCAGCTATTTCAGCGCGAACGTGCTGGGCACCCGCAACGTCATCGCGGCCTGTCGCGCGCACGGCATCGGCCGGCTGGTGCATACCTCCACGCCCAGCGTCGCCCACCGCGCCACGCATCCCGTCGAAGGCGCGTCCGCCGACGAGGTGCCTTACGGCGAAGGCGTGAAGGCGCATTACGCCGCGACCAAGATCAT
>JBKBXH010000166.1:0-3919 GCA_046313655.1 Thermomonas sp.
CACGCTGCTCACGTTGGTGGTGATCCCGCTGCTTTACTACGTCCTGCGCAAGCACGAGCTGGCCAAGGCGGCGCATGCTTGAACCAACGGGCGCGGCTCCCATGCAAGCGGGGGCCGCGCCGCGACGACCACGAAGGCTTGCGCGAACAGGAGGCATGGCATGAGCGAAGGCGAAGGCACCGGCGACGGCATCCGCCTGCTGCTGGAACAGGAAGGCCCGTACGCGTTCCGGATCCGTTTCGAAGGCACCGGGCTGGAGGCGCTGCACAGCGACGAGTCCGCGCCGCTGGGCGGCGGTACCGGCCCCAATCCCTCGCACCTGCTGCTGGCGGGCGTGGCCAACTGCCTGTCGGCCAGCCTGCTGTTCGCGCTGCGCAAGTTCAAGAACGCGCCCGGCCCGATCCGCACCGAGATCGTCGCCCACAAGGCGCGCAACGCTGCCGGGCGCTGGCGCATCCCGCGCGCGGAGGTGACCATCCGCCTCGCGGATCCGGCGGCGAAGCTGGAGCATTTCGACCGCGTGCTGGCGCAGTTCGAGCAGTTCTGCATCGTCACCCAGAGCGTGCGTGAGGGCATGCAGGTGGACGTGAAGGTGGTGGATGCCGACGGCGCGGAGTTCGTCCCTGGCAACTGAGGCGGGCCGCGCGGCGGCGCGAGGAGGCAGCGATGGTCGATGACGGCGGAACCCCGGCGCTGGCGCGGCCGGTGCACACGGTGGGGCGGGCGATCCGCCTGCTGGAGCGCGCCGGGCTGATGGTGATCCTGGCCGCCACCCTGGTGGCGATGGTGGCCGAGGTCCTGCACATGCTCGGCAAGGGCAAGGTGGACATCCCCGACCTGCTCCTGCTGTTCATGTACCTGGAGATGGTGGCCCTGGTCGGGATGTACTGGAGCAAGGGCAAGATGTCGGTGCGCATGCCCCTGTACATCGCCATGGTCGGCGTGGCCCGGCACATGATGACCGATACCTCGCTGGGCGCGCCGTGGTCGCTGCTGGCCGGCGCCGGCGCCATCCTGGTGCTCGCGGTGGCGGTGCTGGTGGTGCGCTATGGGCATACCCGTTATCCCTACGGACAGGACGAGGTCATGTAGCCCGCCGCCCACGCGCGTGCACGTTCATCCACGGGCAGGTAAACGGCGGCGGCCTTCGCCTGCGGATAACACCGGCGCGCCCAAGCTGGTCCCACACCCCAACGGAGTCACGCCCATGGCATCGCCCTCCAGCACCGGCCCGCACGTCCTCGTCCTCGGCGGCAATTTCGCCGGCCTTTCCAGCGCCCAGCGCGTGCGCCAGTTCGCCGGGACATCGGTGCGGATCACCGTGATCGACCGCAAGGACTACCTGCTGTTCGTCCCCAACATCCCGGCCGACGTGTTCGAGGACCAGGACCCCGCGCTGCGCCAGCGCATGGAACTGCGCGAGGTGCTGGCCAAGGACGATATCGCCTTCCTGCAGGGCGAGGTCAAGGCGATCGACGTGGACCGCAAGCGGGTGGAGTTCGTGCCGAACGAGCGCCCCGGCAGCGAGACCCAGGCGATCGGCTACGACTACCTGGTGGTCGCGGTCGGCAACCGCCTGGCCTATGACGCCATCGAGGGCTTCGCCGAATTCGGGCACACCGTGTCCGACCTCTACCACGGCAACCGCCTGCGTGAGTACCTGCACCGCGGCGGCTACCGCGGCGGCCCGGTGGCGATCGGCTCCGCGCGCTTCCACCAGGGCAATGGCGCCAAGGGCCTGCAGCCGTATCCGGGCGGCAGCATCCCGGACGCGCTGGCCGCCTGCGAGGGCCCGCCGGTAGAGGTGATGCTGTCGATGGCCACCTGGCTGGGCAAGCACGGCTTCGGCGGGCCGGACAAGGTCACGGTGTTCACCCCGGCCGCGCTGATCGCGGAGGACGCCGGCGAGACGGTGGTCAAGCAGCTGCTGGAGATCGCCTCCGGCATGGGCTTCCACTACATGAACAAGACCCAGGACATCCGCCGCCTCACCGCCGACGGCATTGAGTTCGCAGACGGCCGCAGCGTCGAGGCCGAGCTGAAGATCGTGTTCCCCGACTGGGTCGCGCACGACTTCCTCAAGGGGCTGCCGATCTGCGACGACATGGGTTTCGTGAAGACCGACCTGCTGATGCGCAACCCCGACTACCCCAGCGTGTTCGCGGCGGGCGATGCGGCCGCGGTGACCATGCCCAAGCTCGGTGCGATCGGCCACCAGCAGGCCGAGATCGTCGGCCGCCAGATCGCGAAGGACCTCGGCGCGCTCACCGCCGAGGAGGCCGACAGGCCGCTGCAGCCGGTCGTGTACTGCATCGGCGACATGGGCGGCGGCAAGGCCTTCTACATCCGGTCCAACACCTGGTACGGCGGCGATACCGCGGTGCTGAAGATGGGGCGGATGGCCTACTTCTTGAAGATGCGCTACCGCGACCTGTTCTTCCAGACCCACGGCAAGACCCCGGACTGGGGCCTCGACCTGGCCGAACTGCTGGCCGAGGGCCATACCGGATGACCAACGCCCGGCCGCGCCCGGCGCGCGGCCAAAGGAGCCCTGCTTGAACGATCCTGACTCACTGCTCATCGCCTGTCCGGCCTGCCACGCGCTCAACCGCGTGCCGCAGGCGCGGCTGGCGGAACATCCCAAGTGCGGCAAATGCGGCGCGCCGCTGTTCGCCGGCAAGCCGGTGGCGCTGGACGCCGCCGGCTTCGATGCGCACGCCGTGCGCGCCGGGCTGCCGGTGCTGGTCGATTTCTGGGCGCCGTGGTGCGGCCCGTGCCGGATGATGGCGCCGCAGTTCGAGGCCGCGGCGGCGCAGCTGGAGCCGCAGGCCAGGCTGGCGAAAGTGGACACCGAGGCACAGCCCGCGCTGGGCGCGCGCTTCGGCATCCGCAGCATTCCCACCCTGGTGCTGCTGCGCGGCGGGCGCGAGCTTGCGCGACAATCCGGGGCGATGGGCGCGGCCGACATCGTGCGCTGGACGCGCCAGCATCTTTGACGAAGGAGCGTAGCGTGAGCCAGTCCTATCCCGACCTGATCGACGACCTGAATGCCGCGATCGCGCGCCTGCGCGCGGGCGCACCCGAGCCGATGCGTGGCTTTTCCATGCTGGCGCGCGAGGCGCTCAAGCCCGGCGCGCTGGACGTGAAGACCAAGGAGCTGGTCGCGATGGGGATTGCCATCGCCACCCGCTGCGACGGCTGCATCGGCTTCCACGCCAAGGCCGCGATCAAGGCCGGCGCCAGCCGCGAGGAACTGCTGGAGACCCTGTCGATGGCGATCTACATGGGCGCGGGCCCGTCGATGATCTATGCGGCCGAGGCGCTGCGCGCATTCGACGAGCTTTCCACCCCGCAGGAGGCCAAGGCATGAGGCCGCAAGCGATCCTTGGCGTGCTGCTGGTGGTGGCCGTCGCCGGCGGCTGCGCGCATGCGCCGCTGCCGGCGGTGACCGAAGTCCAATTGCACGAGCCGCTGCCGGGGCTGTACACCTCCGGCCAGCCGACGCCGGGCGACTGGCGCGCGCTGAAGGCGCGCGGCGTGCGCACGGTGGTGGACCTGCGCCTGCCCGGCGAATTGAAGGGGCGCGACGAGGCGGCCGAGGTGCGTGCCGCCGGGCTGCGCTACGTCAACATCCCGGTGGACGGCGGCAAGGGCCTGACCGAGGCCAATGCGCGCGCCCTGCACGCGGTGCTGGCGCCGGCCCACGGCGGGGTGCTGGTGCACTGCTCCAGCGGCAACCGCGCCGGCGCCCTGCTGGCACTGGAGCAGGAACGCTTCGACGCGCTGGCGCCCGCCCGCGCGCTGCAGCTGGGCGAACAGGCCGGCGTCACCGGCCTGCGCGGGACGCTGCGCGAAGTGCTGGGCCTGGACGCGCCGGAGGCGAAATGAAGCCGCGCATCACCGTCGTCGGCGCCGGCTT
>JBKBXH010000167.1:0-3910 GCA_046313655.1 Thermomonas sp.
TCGGCGCCGACCGCAGCTGGCAGCGCTACCAGGTGGTGTTCACCGAGCCGGTGGTCGGCCTCACCGAGGGCGGCGGCGTGCAGTACAACGGCATCTCGGTCGGCACCGTGGACAAGCTCAGCCTGGACCCGGCCGACCCGCGTCGGGTGGTGGCGCTGCTGAAGCTGAAGGCGGATGTCCCGGTGAAGGTGGACACCCGCGCCAAGCTCTCGCAGCAGGGCATCACCGGGGTGCCGTTCATCCTGCTCAGCGGCGGCAGCCCCAACGCGCCGCTGCTGCAGCCACCGCCCGGTAGCGACATCGCGGTAATCCGCGCAGAACCCTCGGCGCTGCAGAACATCGCCGACAGCGCGAACCGCCTGGTGGCGCGGCTGGACGAGCTGCTGAGCGAAGACAACATCCGCCACATCAACGCCACCCTGGCCAACCTCGAGCAGACCAGCGCCGGGCTGGCCGCGCGCCGGCAGGACATCGAGCAGCTGATCGTCAACGCGCGCGATGCCAGCGCCTCGATGAAGACCACCCTCGATACCGCCAACGGCACCCTGCAGGGCCTCGACCGCAACCTCGTACAGCGGCTGCCGGCGGTGCTGGACAAGCTCGACGCCAGCATCGCCAAGCTCGATTCGGCCGCCGGCAACGCCGACGCCTTGATCCGCGAGAACCGCCCGGCGATTCGCAGCTTCACCCACGACGGCCTGCCGCAGCTGGAGCCGACCCTGGTGGAGCTGCGCGGACTGGTACGCGACCTGCGCGCGCTGTCCGGCCGCCTGCAGGGCAACCCCGCGCGCTACCTGCTGGGGCGCGACGCACCCAAGGAGTACGAGCCGAAATGATGAGCCGACTGCCCCGCCTCCCGGCGCACGCCACGCCGCGCGCCACGCCCTCCGCCGCCGCGCGCGCGGCGCTCGCCCTGCCCGGCCTGCTGCTGACCCTCCTGCTGCTGGCCGGCTGCGGCAGCCTGCTCGGCGGCGAGCCGCGCCAGGCCACCCGGGTGTACGACCCCGCGCCGCGCCTGCAGCCAGCCGATCCGGCCTGGCCGTCCGTGGACTGGTCGCTGTCGATCGCCGCCAGCGGCGAGTCCAGCCTGCTGGATGGCCAGCGCGTGCTGGTGCATCCGGGCAGCGACGAGCTGCAGACCTACCGCGGCGCGGCCTGGGCGCGCTCGCCCTCGGCCATGGTGGAGACCGCGGTGCTACGCACGCTGGAGGACAGCGGCCGGATCCTCGCGGTGGCCCGCCAGGGCAGCGGCCAGGCCGCCGAGTACCGCCTGCTGCTGGACGTGCGCCGCTTCCAGGCCGAGGTGGGCGGCAGCCCGGAGGCGCGGATCGAGGTCGGCGCCAAGCTGCTGAAGGTGGACGCGATGGCGATCGTCGCCAGCCGCGGCTTCAGCGTCCGCCAGCCCGCCGCCGGCGAGGATGCCGCGGCGCTGGCGGATGCCTTCTCCGCCGGTCTGGGCACGCTCGGCCACGACATCGCCGGCTGGACGCTGGCCACCGGGCAGGCGGCGCGCACGCCGGCGGCCCCCGCGCGGCCCTGAGCCGGGAGCCGGCGTCCGGATTGCCCGCTCCCGGCAAAGCCCGGACAATCGCAGGTTCGCCACAGGAGAGCCCCCCATGAGCGCCAACCCGCAGACCGCAGTCGAACGCGAATCGATGGAATACGACATCGTCGTGGTCGGTGCCGGCCCGGGCGGGCTGTCCACCGCGATCCGGCTGAAACAGCTGGCGGCGGAGGGCGGGCGCGAGGTGTCGGTGTGCGTGCTGGAGAAAGGCTCCGAGCCCGGCGCGCACATCCTGTCCGGCGCGATCATGGACCCGCGCGCGCTCACCGAGCTGTTCCCCGACTGGCGCGAGCGCGGTGCCCCGCTCAAGCAGGCGGTGACCGAAGACGAGTTCCTGTTCCTCGACGAAACCGGCGCCAAGGCCACGCCGCACTGGCTGCTGCCGGACTGCTTCAAGAACGACGGCAACTACATCGTCAGCCTCGGCGCGGTGACGCGCTGGCTGGCGCAGCAGGCCGAGGCGCTGGGCGTGGAGATCTTCCCCGGCTTCGCCGCCGCCGAGGTGCTCTACGACGACGCCGGCGCGGTGAAGGGCGTGGCCACCGGCGACATGGGCATCGGCAAGGACGGCCAGCCGACCGACCAGTACCAACCGGGCATGGAGCTGCACGCCAAGTACACGATCTTCGCCGAAGGCGCCCGCGGCCAGCTCGGCCGCCAGCTCATCGCCCAATACAAGCTCGACGCGGGCAAGGACCCGCAGAGCTACGGCATCGGCATCAAGGAGCTGTGGCAGGCCGATCCGGCCAAGCACCGCCCGGGCCTGGTGGTGCATACCGCCGGCTGGCCGCTGGACGGCGACACCTACGGCGGCTCGTTCCTGTACCACGCCGAGGACGGCAAGATCGCGGTCGGCTTCGTGGTCGGGCTGGACTACAGGAACCCGTGGCTGAGCCCGTTCCAGGAGTTCCAGCGGTTCAAGACCCATCCCGCGATCCGCAAGCACCTGGAGGGCGGCAAGCGCATTGGCTACGGCGCGCGCGCGATCACCGCCGGCGGCCTGCTCAGCCTGCCGAAGACGGTGTTCCCCGGCGGTGCGCTGGTGGGCTGCGAGGCCGGCTATCTCAACGCCAGCCGCATCAAGGGCAGCCACGCCGCGATCAAGACCGGCATGCTGGCCGCCGAGGCCGCGTTCGCGGCGCTGGGCGAAGGCCGGGCGCGCGACGAACTCGCAGCGTATCCGGCCGCGTTCGAGGCGAGCTGGCTGCACGCGGAACTGCTGCAGTCGAAGAACTTCAAGCAGTGGTTCAAGAAGGGCCGCAGCTTCGCCACCCTGATGACCGGCATCGAGCAGTGGCTGCTGCCCAAGCTGGGCATCCGCAATCCGCCGTGGACGATCCACCGGCAGAAGCCCGATTACGCCTGCCTGGAGCCGGCGGCGACGCAACCGAAGATCGAGTACCCGAAGCCGGACGGCGTGCTGACCTTCGACCGCCTCAGCTCGGTGTTCCTCTCCAGCACCCACCACGACGAGAACCAGCCGGTGCACCTGACGCTGAAGAACCCGGCGATCCCGGTCGAGGTGAACCTGAAGGAATACGCCGGCCCCGAGGCGCGCTACTGCCCGGCCGGCGTGTACGAGTACGTCAGCGAGGCCGGCAGCGAGCGCCTGCAGATCAACGCCGCCAACTGCGTGCACTGCAAGACCTGCGACATCAAGGACCCGACCCAGAACATCGTCTGGGTGGCCCCGCAGGGCGGCGGCGGGCCGAACTACCAGAACATGTGAGGCGGGCGCGGCCCGCGGCCTGCCTTCACAGGTTGCGCGGCGCGGTGGCGAAGTAGCCGCCGGTGGTTTCGTACTGGATGGCGCTCGCGGCCCCGAACATCGCCGCAAGCGCGGTGAACTGGGTCGCGGTCAGGAACACCTGGGTGGCCGCGGTGGCACCGTCCAGGGTGAAATACAGCCAGTACTTCTTGTCGCTCGGCCGGAAGCCGAAGCTGTAGCTCTGCACGCTTTTCCAGGCCATCGCCGCATTTCCATCGTCAGGTTTCCCTTGAAGCGGGAAAATCGGAGGAAACCGGACAGGCCTGTGCGATGGGCCCGCTTAAGGCCACCCGCTTCCCCCGCCCCCTGCTGGCGCAAGGGAGGGGGCAGAAGCGCCTCAGCGCAGCGGCACGCCGGTCTTGGCCGCCGCTTCCTCGCGGCTGACGCCCTCGGCCAGTTCGACCAGCGCGAGGCCGTCCGGGGTCACGTCGAACACGCCCAGCTCGGTGATGATGCGGTCCACCACGCCCACGCCGGTCAGCGGCAGGGTGCACTCAGGCAGGATCTTGGAGGTGCCGGCCTTGGTGGTGTGCTCCATCAGCACCACCACGCGCTGCACGCCGGCCACCAGGTCCATC
>JBKBXH010000168.1:0-3904 GCA_046313655.1 Thermomonas sp.
AGGGCAGGCCGCCGTAGAAGCGGCCGACCCGGTTGGCCATTGCCTCCCAGCGCGCGGCATCCTCCGGCGTCCACCAGTCGCGCACGTTGCCGTCTGCGTCCACGTGGCGGCCGAGGCCGTCCACCGCATGGCTGAGCTCGTGCCCCACCAGCGCGCCGAACGCGCCGTACTGGTTGCCCAGCGGCATCGCCGGGTCCAGCACCGGCGCCTGCAGCATCGCCGCAGTGACGATCAGGCGGTTGTGGGCGAGGTCGTAGGCCAGCGCCGGCTGCTGCGGCAGGACATCCCAGCGGCGCTCGGCGTTGCCCTTGCCGATCCGGCGCATCTCCTGGCGGTGGCGCCAGGTGGAGGCGATCAGCATGTTGCTGCCGAAGCTGCCGCGGCCCATCGGCTGCACGGTGTAGTCGAGGTCGCGCCGCGGCGCGCCGATCTCCACCTTCAGCCCGTCCAGCTTCTTCAGCGCCTCGGCCTTGGCCGCGCCCTGCAGGAGCTCGCCGCGTTCGATTTCCTGCTTGAGCGCGTCGCGCACCTGGGTGGCGATCTGCTCGGCCTGCTTGCGGCTGGCGTCGGGCAGGTAGGCAGCGGCGTACTCGCGGCCCAGCATCGGGCCGGCGGCCAGGTTGATGGCGTCCAGCGCCTGCTTCCAGCGCGGCGCCGGTTCGGTCTGGCCCAGCAGCACCTTGCCGCGGAAGTCGAACGCGGCGTCGCGCCAGGACTTCGACAGGTAGGGCGCCATCGCGTCGCCCACCCGCCAGCGCAGGTAGGCCTGCCACTGCGCCGGCTTGAGCGTGCCCACCAGCGCATCGAGCTTGGCGAACAGCGCCGGGTCGGCCATCGACACGGTGTCGTCGCTCACGCCCTGCGCCTTCAGGAAGGCGTCCAGCTGCAGGTTGCGGTACTGCTTGCCGAGGCCGGCGGTGGCGATGGGGGCGAAGTTCTTGCGCGGATCGCGCAGGTCCGCCAGCGGGCGTTCCGCGGCAGCGATGCGCTTCTCCACGTCCAGCGCCAGCGCGGTCTGGGCCTCGATGTCCTTGGCCGGTACCCCGGTCAGGGCCAGGATCTTGCGCATGTAGTCGGCATAGCGCGCCATCAGCGCCTGGGTGTCGGCGTCGCTGCGGGTGTAGTAGGCCGGGTCGGGCAGGCCGAGGCCGCCCTGGGTGAAGTAGCCGAGGTGGCGGTCGAGGTCGCGCAGGTCCACGTCGGCGTTGAAGCCGAACAGGACCGGGATGCCCACCTGGTGCAGCGCCGCCACCGCCGGCGCGATGTCCTTGCTGCTGCGGATGGCGTCGATCCGCTGCAGCAGCGGCGCCACCGGCGCGGCGCCATCGGCTTCCACCGCGGCCTCGTCCAGGCCGCTGGCCCAGAAGTCGCCCAGCAGCTTCTGCACGGTGCCGTGCGGGGTGCGCATGAAGGCGTCCAGCAGGTCGCGCTGCTGCTGTTCGGCGCGCGCGCCAAGCTGGCCCAGCGCGGAGATTGCCCCCGCCGCCGGCATCGGATTGGCGGCCAGCCAGCCCTTGTTGGCCTCGGCATAGAGATCGTCGCAGGAGGCGGGCACCACGGCAGCCGCCTTCTTGTGCACCACCGGCTTCTTTTTGGCGGCCATGCCCTGCGGCGAAGCGAGGCTGGCGGCGAGCGCGACGATCAGGGCGAGGGCAAGCGGGCGTGGCGTCGGCATGCGGCAGGTCTCCTTGCGATCAGGCGGGGGAGTGTAGCAGCGCCTTCCGCGCGGACCGCGGGCCGGGATTCAGGTTCACTTCACCCCGTGCATCATGCGCCGCAGCAATGGCGCGGCGAGGAAGGCGGCCACCGCGCAGCCGATCCCAATCCACGTCATCAGCCAGAACAGGTGCGCGTATTTCGGGGCCGCCGCGGCGAGGTCCAGCGCCTCGCCCTGCGGCACGTCGATCGCGGCCAGCTTGCCGAACAGCGCGGCCAGCGTCTCCGAGAACGCGGTGGCGAGGAACCAGGTGCCCATCATCAGGCTGACCACGCGCGGCACCGCCAGCTGGGTCACCGCCGACAGCCCCACCGGCGACAGGCACATCTCGCCGATCTCGAGGATCAGGTAGGCCAGCACCAGCCACCACACGCTGGCCATCGCGCCGGTCGCGCCGACCTGCTGCGCGGCCAACGCCAGCGGGATGAACGAGAGCCCGGCGAACAGCAGACCGACCGCCGATTTCGCCGGCTTGCTCGGGTCGGCGCCGCGCGTGTCCAGCCAGCCCCACAGCGCCGAGAACAGCGGCGCCAGCGCGACCAGGAAGAACGCGCCGAGGTAGGTCAGCGAGCCGGCGGTCTGCGGCAGCGCCACGCAGTCGCGCATCAGCAGCACCAGGATCAGCGCGCTCACCGCGAGGAACAGCACGCGCGGCGCGCGGGACGCGGGGTCGCGGTCGGACATCCGCGCGGCCACGAAGAACGCCAGCGGCGCCAGCAGCAGCGACAGCGTGGACCACGGCCACGGTGTGCCGTCGCGCACCACCAGCGCCGGCACGATGTCCTTGGTCAGCAGGCGGTCGGTGAAGGTCACCCACGAGCCGTAGGTCTGCTCGTACAGGGTGAAGAACACCAGCGCCATGAAGATCAGCACCATCAGCGCGATCATCTGCTGGCGCTGCACCGGCGTGCAGCGGGTGCCGGTGAACCACGCGAACCACAGCAGCACCGCACCCAGCACCACCAGCATCAGCAGCAGCGCCAGCGAGACCTCGCCGCCGAGTGCGAACGCGCCGTTCGCCGCCGCCCACATCAGCCACGCCACCGGCACCACGCCCAGTACCGCCAGCGCGTAGATCAGCCATTCGCGCGGCAGGCCGGCGACGCGTGCGCGCAGCGCGGCCGGGTTGGCGGGCTCGGCGTGGCCGTGCAGGTACTTCTGCCCCCACAGGAACATGGCTAGGCCCGCCAGCATGCCGATGCCGGCCGCACCGAAGCCGTACTTCCAGCCCCAGGTCTCGCCCACGTAGCCGCACACCAGCGAGGCGAACAGCGAGCCGAGGTTGATGCCGGCGTAGAACAGCGAGAAACCGGAATCGCGGCGCGGGTCGTTGTCGGCGTACAGCTTGCCGACGATAGTGGAGATGTTCGGCTTGAGGAAGCCGACGCCCATGATGATCAGTGCCAGCGAGACGTACATGATCCTCAGCGCGCCCTCGTCGCGCACCGCGGCGCCGGCCTGCAGCGTCGCCGCATGGCCCTCGAACGCCATGCCGATATGGCCCAGCACCAGCAGCACGCCGCCGAACGTCACCGCCTTGCGCATCCCCAGCCAGCGGTCGGCCAGCAGCCCGCCGATCACCGGGATGCAGTACACCAGCCCGCCGTAGGCGCCGAGCAGGTCGAGGCCGGCCTTGTCGCCGAACAGGTGGTACTTGGTGAGGTAGAGCAGCAGCAGCGCCTTCATCCCGTAGAAGGAGAAGCGCTCCCACATCTCGGTGAAGAAGCAGACATAAACACCCTTGGGGTGGCCGAGGAAGTCGTCGCCTGCGGCGCGGTCAACGTGGAGGGTGGTCTGCATTCGGTGCTCCTCGGGCCCGGCGGGAGTATGCGGGATGCGGGGCGGCATCGCCGCGCCCGGCGAGGATCGGGGCGCGATCCGGGGTGGCCCGGCCGCGCATCCCTGTGCTGGCGCACGGAGCTCCGTGCTGGACTTGCACCCCTGCAGCGGCTACGTTTCGCCGATTGCATCCTGACGAGGGCACCCGATGTCGACCCCCATTCAGCCGGTTCCGCAGCTGACGTTCCGCGCTGTGCTGCTGGCGATCATCCTGGCGCACCTGTTGGCGTTTGCCTGGTTCCACCATTACGGTCCTCCCCCGCCTCCACCGCCGCCGGGATTTTCCGAAGGCATGGGCGGACAGCGCCCTCCGATGGACCCGCGCTTCGAAAACCGGCCACCGCGGCC
>JBKBXH010000169.1:0-3885 GCA_046313655.1 Thermomonas sp.
CGGGCGCATGGTCGGCGGCTACCAGCCGCCGGAGCGGCTGGCGCAGCGGCTGGACGCGCTGGACGCGCCCTGAGCGCGGCGCCTGCGCCGGCGCGGCCGGTGGGGGCTCGGCTACAATGGCGGGCCGTCCACACCGATTGCCGGACATGATCGTCCTCGAGGGCGCCTCCGCCCTGTCGCCGTTCCGCCGCGACCGCCTGCAAGACCGCCTCCAAGCGCTCGTCCCCGGCCTGCGCATCACCGGGGCCTGGCACGGCTACTGGGTCGATCCCGAACCGGGCGCAGCCCCGGACATGGACGCGCTGCGCCGCATCCTGGAGGCCGGCGAGGGCTTCGTCGCGCCCGCGCCGGGCGCGACCAGCCGCTACGTGGTGCCGCGCCTGGGCACGCTCTCGCCGTGGGCCAGCAAGGCCACCGAGCTGCTGCGTGGCGCCGGCCTGCCGGTGCGCCGGGTCGAGCGCGGGATGCGCCTCGACCTCGCCGGCTGGCCCGCTGAGGCCGCCACCGCCGCGGCCCTGGGCAAGCTGCTGCACGATCCGATGACGCAGTCGCTGCTGGAGGAACGCGAGGCCGGCGCGGCGCTGTTCGCGGCACCGCCCGCGGGGGCGCTGGAAGTGGTGCCGCTGGCGCGGCTGGAAGAGGCCAATGCGCGCCTGGGCCTGGCCCTGGCCGAGGACGAGATCGAGTACCTGCGCGCGCGCTACGCCGAGCTCGGGCGCGACCCGCACGACGTCGAGCTGATGATGTTCGCGCAGGCCAATTCCGAGCACTGCCGGCACAAGATCTTCAACGCCAGCTGGACCATCGACGGCCAGGAGCAGCCCACCTCGCTGTTCCGCATGATCAAGCACACCCAGGCGCGCACCCCGCGCCACGTGCTGTCGGCCTACAGCGACAACGCCGCGGTGGTGGGGGGCTATCCGGCGGCGCGCTGGCGCCCGGACCCGGCGACCCAGCGCTACCGCAGCGAGCCGGTGTCCGACTCGGCGTTCTGCATCAAGGTCGAGACCCACAACCACCCGACCGCGATCGCGCCGTTCCCCGGCGCCTCCACCGGCGCCGGCGGCGAGATCCGCGACGAGGGCGCCACCGGCCGCGGCGGCCGCCCGAAGGCGGGCCTGTGCGGCTTCTCGGTCTCGCACCTGCGCATCCCCGGCCTGCCGCAGCCGTGGGAAACCGCGCGCCCGCTCAACCCGCGCATGGCCTCCGCGTTCGAGATCATGCGCGACGGCCCGCTGGGCGCGGCGGCGTTCAACAACGAATTCGGGC
The DNA here is from genome assembly GCA_046313655.1 of Thermomonas sp. Lineage (GTDB taxonomy): Bacteria > Pseudomonadota > Gammaproteobacteria > Xanthomonadales > Xanthomonadaceae > Thermomonas. The sequence goes on from JBKBXH010000169.1 coordinate 1,270, forward strand.
GGCCCAATCTGGCCGGCTATTTCCGCAGCTTCGAGCTGCACGAGGCCGACGGCCTCACCCGTGGCTACGACAAGCCGATCATGCTGGCCGGCGGCCTCGGCGCGATCGACCGCGGCCAGGTGGAGAAGCGGCGGCTGTCGCCGGGCGACGCAGTGGTCGTGCTCGGCGGCCCGGCGATGCTGATCGGCCTCGGCGGCGGTGCCGCCAGCTCGGTCGCCTCCGGCGATTCCGCCGAGGACCTCGACTTCGCCTCGGTGCAGCGCGACAACCCGGAGATGGAGCGACGCGCGCAGGAAGTCATCGACCGCTGCGTGGCGCTGGGCGCGGACAACCCGATCCTGTCGATCCACGACGTCGGCGCCGGCGGCCTCTCCAACGCCATTCCCGAGCTGCTGCACGATTCCGGCGTGGGCGGCGTGATCGACCTCGGCCGGGTGCCGAAGGACGATCCCTCGCTGTCGCCGATGCAGCTGTGGTGCAACGAATCGCAGGAGCGCTACGTGCTGGGCCTCCCGCAGGCGCGGGTGGCCGAGTTCGCCGCGCTGTGCGCGCGCGAGCGCTGCCCGTTCGCGGTGGTGGGCACCGCCACCGCCGAGCAGCACCTGCGGGTGGGCTATGCCGGGCAGCCGCCGGCGATCGACCTGCCGATGGACGTGCTGTTCGGCAAGCCGCCGAAGATGCACCGCGACACCGCGCACCCGGCGCCGCCGCGCTGGCCGCAGGCCGACACCGACGCGCTCGACCTGCGCGAGGCCGGCCTGCGCGTGCTCGCGCATCCCACCGTCGCCGCCAAGACCTTCCTGGTCACTATCGGCGACCGCAGCGTCGGCGGCCTGACCGCGCGCGACCAGATGGTCGGCCCGTGGCAGCTGCCGGTGGCCGACTGCGCGATCACCCTGTCGGGCTTCGACGGCTTCGCCGGCGAGGCGATGGCGATCGGCGAGCGCACCCCGCTGGCACTGCTGGACCCCGCCGCGGCGGCGCGGATGGCGGTGGGCGAGGCGCTCACCAACCTGATGGCGGCGCCGCTGGAGGCGCTGGACCGGATCAAGCTGTCGGCCAACTGGATGGCGGCGACCGGGCATCCCGGCGAGGACGCGCGCCTGTACGACGCGGTCAGGGCGGTCGGGCTGGAACTGTGCCCGGAACTGGAACTCGGCATCCCGGTCGGCAAGGATTCGCTGTCGATGCAGGCGCAGTGGACGCATGCCGGCGGCACCCACACATCGGTGTCGCCGGTGTCGCCGGTGGTCTCGGCGTTCGCGCCGGTGGCCGACGTGCGCGCCCAGCTGACTCCGCTGCTGCGCCGCGACGTGGAGTCGGAGCTGTGGCTGATCGGCCTCGGCGGCGGGCGCCAGCGCATGGGCGGCTCGGTGCTTGCGCAGTGCCATCCGGAGGCCGTGCCCGCGGGGCGCGCCGGCGGCGCGGCGCTGCCGGCGTTCGGTGGCGAAGTGCCCGACCTCGACGACCCGCAGCGCCTGCGCGCGCTGTTCGAGCTGGTGCGCGAGGCGCGCGCCGAAGGCCTGCTGCTGGCCTACCACGACCGCTCCGACGGCGGCGTGTTCGCCACCCTGTGCGAGATGGCGTTCGCCTCGCGGGTTGGGCTGGACATCCGCCTCGACGGCTGGGGCGATGGCCGCAGCGACGACCCGCTGCGCGCGCTGTTCAACGAGGAGCTGGGCGCGGTGGTGCAGGTGCCGGTGGCGGAGCGCGCCGCGTTCGCCGACCTGGTCGCGCGCCACGGCCTGATCGAATGCGCGCAGCGGATCGCGGTGCCGACCACCGCGCCGGTGGTGCGGGTCGCCGATGGCGACGACGTGCTGGCGGAATGGCGCTGGGAGGAGCTGTTCGATGCCTGGTGGTCGGTGACGCATGCCATGCAGCGGCTGCGCGACAACCCGGATTGCGCCGATGCCGAGCGCGAGGCCGCGCGCCGGTTCGACGCGCCGGGCCTGCAGCCGGTGCTTACCTTCGATGCCGCGGAGGACGTCGCCGCGCCGTACATGGATGTACAAGTGCCGCGTGCGCAGGATGCGCAGGAGCGGCCGCCGTACGTCTCGACCGGCGCACGGCCGAAGGTGGCGATCCTGCGCGAGCAGGGCGTCAACAGCCAGATGGAGACCGCCTACGCCTTCGACCGCGCCGGCTTCGACGCGTTTGACGTGCACATGAGCGACCTCATCGCCGGCCGCTTCGACCTCAAGGACTTCCATGCCCTGGCCGCCTGCGGCGGCTTCAGCTACGGCGACGTGCTCGGCGCCGGCCGCGGCTGGGCCACCTCGATCCTCGAGCGCCCGGCCCTGCGCGCGATGTTCGCCGCGTTCTTCGCGCGCGGCGACAGCCTCGCGCTGGGCATCTGCAATGGCTGCCAGATGCTGGCGCAGCTGCGCGCCATTGCCTCGGCCGCCGAGCAGGCGCTGGCGGAGCAGACTGTGGAGGCGGAGCAGGCGCGCGCGGTGCTGCAGCGTCAGCGCGACGAGGCGCAGCAGCGCGTGGCGGCGCTGGAGGCGGCGGCGCAGGCCGGCGCGCCGCTGCGCGTGACTGCCGACGACATTGCGTCGGCGGATGCCGCGTCGCTGCGGCACCTGGTGGCGCTTCTGCAGGCGCGCGTGGCGC
>JBKBXH010000170.1:0-3814 GCA_046313655.1 Thermomonas sp.
CGGCGGCAAGGCCGTGCTGGTCGAGGTCAACTCCGAGACCGACTTCGTGGCCAAGGACGGCAACTTCGTGGCCCTGTGCGAGGCCGTGGCCCAGGCCGCGCTGGCCTCCGGCAGCGCCGACGTGGAGGCCCTGAAGGCCGCCAAGCTGGCCTCCGGCGAGACCGTCGAGGAAGCCCGCGCCGCCGCCGTCGCCAAGCTGGGCGAGAACATCCAGGTGCGCCGCATGGTGCGCATGGACACCGCCAACCACGTGGCGGCCTACGTCCACGGCGGCAAGATCGGCGTGCTGGTCGAGCTGGCCGGTGGCGACGCCGAGCTGGCGCGCGGCCTGGCCATGCACGTGGCGGCGATGAACCCGCCCTACAACAAGGCCGCCGACGTGCCGGCCGAGTTCGTGGCCAAGGAAAAGGAAATCGAGCTGGCCAAGATGAGCGAGAAGGACAAGGCCAAGCCGGCCGACATCCTGGAGAAAATCATCAGCGGCAAGATCAACAAGATCGTCAACGAGGTCACCCTGTACGGCCAGCCCTACGTGCTGGACGGCGACAAGACCGTCGAGGCGGTGGTCAAGGCCGCCGGCGCCGACGTGGTCGGCTTCCAGCGCCTGGTGGTCGGCGAAGGCATCGAGAAGGTGCAGGAAGACTACCTGGCCGAAGTCGCCAAGGCGATGCAGGTCTGAGGCAGCCCCGATGCAGGCCTGAGGCAGGCCGCGGGTGGCGGCACTGGTGCCGAAACCCGCTCCACGTCACGGAAAACCCGCCGCAAGGCGGGTTTTTTCGTTCCGCCGGCGCCCGCTTTCCGCGTTGCCGTCGCATACTAGCCATTCAGGATTGGAGCCAACCCGCCGGATGCGACCCGAACTCGAAAGCACCCTGCTGCATTGCCGCAACCTGCCCTCGCCGCCCGGGGTGGCGCTGCAGATCATCGACCTTGCGCAGAACCCGAATGCGACCCTGGCCGACGTGGCCCACATCGTGGGTATGGATCCGGCCCTGAGCGCGCGCCTGCTGCGGATGGCCAATTCCCCGCTGTACGCCACCCGGCGCCGTGCCGGCACCCTGGCCCAGGCGATGACCACCCTGGGGGTGAACGCCACCCTCAGCCTGGCGCTGGGGTTCTCGCTGATGCAGGGGCTGCGCGGCAGCCACGGCAGCGCGGAGCTGCAGGAGCACCTCTGGCGCCGCAGCGTGCTGGCCGGGCTGGCGGCGCGCATCCTCGGGCAGCACGCCGGCGTCACCCGCACCGATACCCTGCTGCTGGCCGGCCTGTTGCAGGACATGGGCCGGCTGGCGCTGCTGCAGGCGCTCACCGACGGCTACGCCTCGCTGTGCGCGAAGGCCGACGGCAACGACGCACTGCTGGTGCTGGAACGCGCCCACTACGGCAGCGACCACGCCAAGATCGGCGCGTGGCTGGCCGCGCGCTGGAACCTGCCGGGCTACCTGGTGGATGCCATCGCCCACAGCGAGGACGAGGACCCCGCGGAGGACCTGCTGCAGCGCTGCGTGCAGGCCTCCGGCGCGATCGCCGACCTGTGGCTGGCCGGCGATCGGCCGGCGGACGTGCTGGTCGAACTCGCGCAGGCCCGCGTCGCCGCCTGCACCGGCGAGGGCGGCCCCGGCCTGGACGCGCTGCTGCCCGAGATCGCCGCCTCGGTGCCCGAGGTCGCCACCGTGTTCGACGTGCGCATCGACAACCCGGCGCACCTGCAGTCGATCGGCGAGCACGCACGCGAACTGCTGATCCTGCGCAACCTGCGCCAGATCCAGGAAATGGCGCAGACGCGCGACGAGGCGCACGTGATCGAGGAGCGCATGCGCCAGCTCACCGAGCAGTCGCGCCGCGACCCGTTGACCGGCGTGCACAACCGCCTGCACATGGAGGAGTCGCTGGAGCGCGCGTTCGCCATCGCCGGCCACCATTCGCCGCTGGCGCTGGCGCTGATCGACATCGACGACTTCAAGCAGATCAACGACAGCCACGGCCACCTGGTGGGCGACCAGGTATTGCGCCAGTTCGCGCTCAGCCTGCAGGGCAGCCTGCGCGCCAGCGACCTGTTGGCCCGCTACGGCGGCGAGGAGTTCCTGCTGGTGCTGCCCTATTCCGACGAGGATGCCGCCGTCGTGGTGCTGCAGCGCCTGCTGGCCGAGGTGGCGCGGCTGCCGATGGCGGTGGTGGAAGGCCGCCCCATCCACGTCACCTTCTCCGCCGGGGTCGCCGTGCAGAACGGCGGCCACGCCCGCTTCGACAACGTGGTGGCGATGCTGCAGGCTGCCGACGGCGCGCTGTACGCGGCCAAGCGCGGCGGCCGCAACCGCGTGCATCTGCATCGCGGATGAACCCGTCGGCGTGCCGGGCGGCGGCCCGGCGCGCGCTTTCCGCTAGAATCCCCGGGATTTTTCCAATGCCCGAGGCCCGCCATGTCCGAACTCGCCCATCGCCGCATCCTGCTGAAACTTTCGGGCGAGGCGCTGATGGGGGACGAGGACTACGGCATCGACCCGAAGGTGCTGACCCGGATCGGACGCGAGGTGATCGAGGCGCGCGAGGCCGGCGCCGAGGTCGCGCTGGTGATCGGCGGCGGCAACATCTTCCGCGGCGCAGGGCTGGCCGCCAGCGGCATGGACCGGGTCACCGGCGACCACATGGGCATGCTGGCCACCGTGATCAACGCGCTGGCGATGCAGGATGCGCTGGAGAAGCTGGGCGCCAAGTGCCGGGTGATGAGCGCGATCAAGATCAACGACGTGTGCGAGGACTACATCCGCCGCCGCGCCGTGCGCCACCTCGAGAAGGGCCGCATCACCATCTTCGCCGCCGGCACCGGCAACCCGTTCTTCACCACCGATTCCGGCGCCGCGCTGCGCGCGATCGAGATCGGCGCCGACCTGCTGCTGAAGGCGACCAAGGTGGACGGGGTGTACGACAAGGACCCGAACAAGCACGCCGACGCGGTCAAGCTGGACGACCTGACCTACGACGAGGTGATCGCCCGCGACCTGCAGGTGATGGACACCGCCGCGTTCGCCCTGTGCCGCGACGCCGGCCTGCCGCTGCGCATCTTCGACATGGCCCAGCCCGGGGTGCTGCTGCGGATCCTGCGCGGCGAGCCGCTGGGCACCCTGGTCCACGCCCGCGGCTGAGCGCCGGCGCGGCCGGCGGCGCCCATGCGCGCCGGGCCGCCCCTATATAATCGCCGGTTCGCAGAACACCACCCCCGGAGCCACGCCGCCATGTTGAACGAGATCAAGAAAGACGCCCAGGCCCGCATGGCCAAGAGCATCGAGGCGCTGCGCCACAACCTGGTCAAGGTGCGCACCGGGCGCGCCTCCACCGGGCTGGTCGATTCCATCAAGGTGGTGGCCTACGGCAGCGAAGTGCCGCTGTCGCAGGTGGCCAGCGTGTCGGTGGCCGACGCCCGCTCGCTGGTGATCACGCCGTGGGACAAGACCGTGGTGGGCGCGGTGGAGAAGGCGATCCTCGCCTCCGACCTCGGCCTGACCCCGAACACCGCCGGCACCACCATCCGCCTGAACCTGCCGGCGCTGACCGAGGAGCGCCGCCGCGACCTGACCAAGGTGGTGCATGGCGAGGGCGAGGACGCCAAGGTGGCGATCCGCAACATCCGCCGCGACGCCAACCACCAGGTGAAGGAGCTGCTGAAGGACAAGCAGATCACCGAGGACGAGAGCGCGCGCACCGAGGCCGAGATCCAGAAGATCACCGACGCGGCAATCAAGGACGTGGACGAGGTGGTGAAGGCCAAGGAAGCCGAGCTGATGGCGGTCTGAGCGGCCGCGCCGGACCGCCCGCC
>JBKBXH010000171.1:0-3795 GCA_046313655.1 Thermomonas sp.
ACCACCCGCACGTCGCACTGGATCGCGGCGCCGCCGCCGACCCGCTCGAACACCCGTTCCTGCAGGACCCGCAGCAGCTTGACCTGCATCGCCATCGGCATGTCGCCGATCTCGTCCAGCAGCAGGGTGCCGCCCTCGGCCATCTCGAAGCGGCCCTTGCGCTGGGTCAGGGCGCCGGTGAAGGCCCCCTTTTCGTGGCCGAACAGCTCGCTTTCCAGCAGGTCCGGCGGGATCGCGCCGCAGTTGATGGCCACGAACGGCTTGTCCCGGCGCGGCGAGCGCGCGTGGATGGCGCGCGCCGCCACCTCCTTGCCGGTGCCGGATTCGCCCAGGATCAGCACGGTGGTGTCGAAGCGGGCCACCTGGTCGATCATCCGGTTCAGCCGCAGCACCGCGGCGCTGTGGCCGGTCGGTCCCACCTGCGGCAGTTCGCGGCGGGCATCGTCGTCCATGCGCTTGATGCTGGCGCGTCGCAGCACGTCCTGCAGCTGGTTGCGGCGGATCGGGTAGGCCAGCGGCCACACCATGTCGGGATGGATGTGCCGGCGCCAGCCGGCCTCGTCGCCGTGGTCGGACAGGGCGATCAGCGGCGGATGCAGCGGCTGCCCGGCCAGCCAGTGGACGAAGGCGTCCCAGGCCTCGGGATCGCCCACGTCGCCGGCGATCACCGCCACCCAGTCGCTGGCGCGGGCCTTGGCGAGGTCGAGGTCGGCCGCGTCCACCACCACGCGCGGGGTGAAATCCATGAAATCCAGCAGCGTCGCCAGCCGCTCGGTGCGGGCGTCGTCGGCATCGACCACGAGGATCCGCGATTCGCTCATGCGCGGCCCTCGCCAGCGGCCTGCCCGTCCGCCAGTCGCTCCAGCAGCGGCAGCACTTCCTGCATGTAGTTGAGCTTGCTGACGAATGCGTCGCAGCCGGCGCGCTGGGCGTGCTCGCGGTGCTCGTTGTCGTCGAAATGGCTGACGATCGCCACGAACGGCGGCGCGTCCTGGGCCTTGATCAGGCGCGTGGCCTGCAACCCGCCCATTTCCGGCATCGCCAGGTCCATCAGCACCACGTCGGGGCGCAGGGCCTCCGAGCGTGCCACCGCCTCGATCCCGTTGGCCGCGGTGCCCACGATCTCCACCCACGGATGCTTGCGCATGTGGCGCAGAACCGCGTTGATGAAGCCCTCGTGGTCGTCCACGAGCAGCACCCGGATCGTGTTCGGCATCGCATCCCCCGTCATCTGGTCAACCCGCACGCGCCATCCGCGTCCCGCCGCCTCCGGCGCGCTTGCGCTCGCGGGCGGGGGCGATGGCCAACTGCTCACGATACTTCGCCACCGTGCGCCGCGCCACGCGGATGCCCTGGCGCGCCAGCAGCGCCGCGATCGCATCGTCCGCCAGCGGGGCATGCGCGGGCTCGCTCTCGATCAGGCGGCGCACCATCGCCTTGATCGCCGCGCCGGAGACATCGGCGCCCTCCAGCCGCACCGCGAACAGCTGCTTCAGCTCCAGCGTGCCGCGCGGGGTCTGGATGTACTTGCCGGTGGTGATGCGCGAGACGGTGGACTCGTGCATGCCGATTTCCTCGGCCACGTCCTTCAGGGTCAGCGGCGCGATGGATTCCTCGCCGTGCTCGAGGAAGGCCTGCTGGCGCGCCACCAGCACGCGCGCGGTCTTGAGCAGGGTTTCGTTGCGGATGCCCAGGCTGCGCAGCATCCAGCGCGCCTCTTCCAGCAGCCCGCGCATGCCTTCGTGGCCGCTGGCGGCCTGTTTGGCGTAGGCGCACAGGCGCAACCGCGGCTGGCTGCGGGTGTTCAGGCGCACCTGCCAGCCGCCGTTGCCACGCCAGGCGATCACGTCGGGGACGATGTAGGCCGGCTCCGGCTCCGGCGGCTGCTCCACCGGATGCGGCTGCAGCGAGAGCACCAGCGACACCGCCGCGGCGATCGCCTCCGGCGTGGCGCCAAGCGCGGCGGCCAATCCGGCCTGGTCGTGGCAGGCCAGCAGGTCCAGGTGCCCGGACACGATCTGCATGGCCAGCGTGCGGGCCGGGGCCGGGGGCATGGCGCGCAGTTGGGCCAGCAGGCATTCGCGCGGGTCGGCCGCGGCCATGCCCGGCCACTCGCCGTCCAGCAGGCGCTGGCGGGCGGCCAGCAATTCGTCGGCGCTGACGCCGGCCAGCGCATCGCCCAGCTGCGCGGCGCCCTGCGCGGCCAAGGCGTCCGGTGGGCCTTCCAGGTAGCCGTGGTCGTCGCAGCAGTCCAGCCAGTAGGCGGCCAGCGCCAGCTCGCGCGGCGTGCTGCGCAGGGCCATCTGATCGAGCAGGCGCTGACGCGGGTCGGAGGACTGCCCGGCGGCGATGCGGGCGGTGGGGTCGTCGTCGGGATCGCCGGCATGGCCCCCACCGGACAGGAACATCGGCTCCGGCAGTTCGTCCCAGGCCGCGGCCTCCAGGCCGGCGCGTTCCGCCTCGGCAGCGGCCGGCAGCGGCTCGTCCTCGGGTTCCTGCTCCAGCAGCGGGTTGCGCTCGAGCAACTGCTGCAGCTCCTGCTCCAGCTGCAGCGAAGTCACCTGCAGCAGCCGGATGGACTGCAGCAGCTGCGGGGTCAGCGCCATCTGCTGCCCCATCTTCGCCTGCAAGCTTGCCTTCATCCACCGCTCCCGGACGTCACTGCCTGCCGGCTCCAGCGCAAGGGCCCGGCGCGGTCACTATCGGGAAAAAGCGCGGAAATGTCGAGTTTCCGACGCATGGCGGGCACGCGTTTCCAGGGCCATTCCAGCCGTTCAGGGGCCGCGCCGGCGCTCGGCCACCGCCCGCCGGTGGCGGCGGAACAGGTGCCGCTCCAGCGCGGAAGCAGCCCCGGGCGTCAGGGGGTCGAAGCGCAGCCACAGCAGTACCGCGCCCGGCGCGTCCTGCGACGGCCCGATCGCGATCACGCGGGCCGGCAGGGCCAGCGGCTCCGGCAGCCAGTTCGCGGCCTGGATCCGGAACAGCCCGGTATCCCCCACGGCGGCATCCGGCGTGGCCGGCAGGCGTGCGCCCAATGCGGACCACTGCAGGCTGACCTCGGCGGCCTCGGTCGTGCGCCCGAGGTGGCCGACCAGCGCCAGCAGCAGGTCCAGCTTGGCTTCGACCCGTCGCAGCGCCGCGCCCTGGGCGGCGTCCTCCTCGTCGGCGCGGTTGTCTTCGATCACCGCGATCGCGCCCAGGCCGCTTTCGACGCGCAGGCACAGCGCCTCCGCCTGCCGGGGTTCCAGGGGCTGCGGGGCAAACCCGGCGCGCACATGTTCCTGGCAGGCCAGGGCCTCGCCGAACAGCAGTGCGTCGGCGGCCTCCGGGGTCATCCGCCGGATCGCAGGTAGGCCAGCGCACCGCGCTGGTGGCGCTGCAGCTGGCGCAGCTGCTCGCCGGTCTGGTCGCGCAGCCGGGTGAGCTCCTCCAGCAGCGCCTGCTGCTCCTGCTGCAGGTTGGTCCAGCGCTGGGCCTGGCGCGGATCCAGCAGGACATCATCGGCTAGCGCCAGGCGCACGGCGCGGTCGTGGGCCTCCAGCAGGGCGGCGGCGGCGTCCAGGTCGGCCCGCCCCAGCGCATCGCGGATGGCGTCCGCGGGCAGGGTGGGGATGTCGTCTGGCGCGTAGCGGGTCATGGGCCGGCGGGCGCGATGGCCTGCCAGGCGCCCTCGATCTCGGCGATCAGGCCATCCACTTCCTGCAGCCTTGCGGGGTCGTTGTGCAGGTTGGCCTCGACCAGCCGGCGCTGGGCATAGGCATACAGCGCGGACAGGCCTGCGGCGATGTCGCCGCC
>JBKBXH010000172.1:0-3773 GCA_046313655.1 Thermomonas sp.
CCACGGCACCAACCCGGCCACCGCACAGATGGCCGGCATGCGCGTGGTGGTCACCGCCTGCGACGCCCGCGGCAACGTCGACATCGAAGACCTGCGCGCCAAGGCCATCGAGCACCGCGAGCACCTCGCCGCGCTGATGATCACCTACCCGTCCACCCACGGCGTGTTCGAGGAGGACGTGGTCCGCATCTGCGAGATCGTCCACCAGCACGGCGGCCAGGTGTACACCGACGGCGCCAACATGAACGCGCTGGTGGGCCTGGCCAAGCCGGGCAAGTGGGGCTCCGACGTGTCCCACCTCAACCTGCACAAGACCTTCTGCATCCCGCACGGCGGCGGCGGCCCCGGCGTGGGCCCGTGCGCGGTGAAGTCGCACCTGGCGCCGTTCCTGCCCAAGGCCTTCGGCGATGGCGGCCTGAAGACCGCCGGCACCGGCGGCGGCGCGATGGTCTCCGCGGCCAGCTTCGGCAGCGCCTCGATCCTGCCGATCAGCTGGATGTACATCGCGATGATGGGCCGCGACGGCCTGCGCAAGGCCACCCAGGTGGCGATGCTCAACGCCAACTACATCGCCAAGCGGCTGGCCCCGCATTTCCCCACCCTGTACACCGGCCGCAACGGGCTGGTGGCGCACGAGTGCATCCTCGACCTGCGCCCGCTGGAGAAGCTGTCCGGCATCAGCGCCGAGGACGTGGCCAAGCGCCTGATCGACTTCGGCTTCCACGCGCCGACCCTGAGCTTCCCGGTCGCCGGTACGCTGATGGTGGAGCCGACCGAATCGGAATCGCAGCACGAGCTGGACCGCTTCATCGACGCGATGATCCAGATCCGCGCCGAGATCCAGGACGTGATCGACGGCAAGCTGGACCGCGCCGACAACCCGCTGAAGCACGCTCCGCACACCGCGATGCGGGTCAGCGCCAGCGAGTGGACGCACGCCTACCCGCGCGAGCTGGCGGCGTTCCCGCTGCCCAGCCTGAAGCAGGTCAAGTACTGGCCGCCGGTGGCGCGCGTGGACAACGTCCATGGCGACAAGAACGTGTTCTGCGCCTGCATCCCGGTGGACGCGTACAAGGACTGAGCGGCCTCCTCCCGCGCGACACGCGACAGCCCCGCCTCGCGCGGGGCTGTCCGTTTGTGCCGGCCGGAACCCTGCCGGACGTCACTTTTCCCGGGGGCGCAGCGGAACTAGATTGCCGGCATCGCGGCGACCGCGCCGTCTTGCCCGCGCTGCGTCCACCATGCATACGATCCGCCACGGCCTGCTGCTGGCCGCCCTGCTCGGCCCCCTCGTCCCCGCACGCGCGCTGGCTCATGCCGATGACTCTGCAGCGGTGGTAGTGCAGGCCATCGAGGTGCGCGTTGATCCGCGGGTCGAACTGGCCGCCGTCATGGCGCGCCTGGCCGGCTTCGAGGAATACCAGGGCCGCGGCATCGAAACCTACGACCGCGCCGTGGAGGCCCACTTCGCCCGTTCCGCGAGCATCCGTCCATTGCGCTCCTGCGCACCCTGCGCGAGCAGCGGCACATCGCCTACAACGCGGTGGTGGAAGCGGGCTTGGCGGGAGCGCCCGGCGACTGGTCGCCGGTGGTGCCGCTGTCGCCGCGGCCGGCAAGCCTGGATCCCCGCTGGGACGCGACCTCGCTGCGCCAGTTCCTGCAGGCGGCCAGGCGCTTCGAGCGCGACACCGGTGCCCGCGCGTTCTTCGCCGGCCAGCGCGGCGTGCACGCCGAAGCGGAGGCCCGCATCCGCGCCAACCTCGGGCAGCGGCTGGACCTGGGCTGGTACCTGCGGCAGCTGCCAGCGCATCCCGTGCGCCACTTCGTGATCGTGCCCGGCCTGCTGGATGGCCTGAACAGCTACGCCGTGCGCATGGGCGATACTGTCTATGGCGTGCTGGGAACGCCTATCGTCCGCGCCGGCGAAGCCATCGACTATCCGGCCGACGCGCAGCTGGCGCTGCTGGTGCACGAGTTCCACCATATCTACCTGAACCCGTGGGTCGATGCCCACATGGATGTGCTCGCCGCACCGGCGCAGCGGCTGTTCGACGTCGTGGCCCCGACCATGCGCGGCCTGGCCTATGGCGAGCCGCGCATCCTGCTGTACGAGTCGCTGGTGCGCGCCAACACCCTGCGCTACCTGCGCCACCATGGCGAGGACGCGGTGCTGCGGCGGACGACCGCCGAGGACCAGGGCAAGGGCTTTCCGTGGACGCCGGCATTGGCCGACCTGCTGGATGCCGCCGACACTGCGGGCCAGCCGCGCTTCGATGCCGGCACGGCGACCGCGATCGCGGCCTTGCTGGACGAGTGGGCGGCGGACGACGGCGCGCGCATCGCAGCGGAACAACGGCGGCTGGCGGACACACAGGCGCGCTTGCTGGCGCAGGGCCCGCAGCTGGTCGCGCTGGTGCCGGCCGATGGCAGCCGCCTGAGCGCCGGTGACGGCGTGCTGGAGCTGCGCTTCGACCGGCCGATGGACGGACGCATCGCGATCTTCGGCGAGATCCCGCCGGTGACCGCCAAGCCGGCCTGGGACGCGGCGAAGCAGGTGCTGCGCATTCCGGTGCGGCTGGAGGCAGGCGCACGCTACCGGCTGCTGCTGAACAGCGCGCAGGACGGCGGCTTCACCAGCCAGGCAGGCGAGAAGCTCGCCCCGCGCACCTGGACGTTCGCCATCGAGTGATCTCGATCAATCGCGGGCCGGCATCGGCCCCGGAAACGAACAGGCCCCGCAGTGCGGGGCCTGTTCGTTTCCAGCGATCGCGCTCGGTGGCGCGCGGGATCAGACGCCGCGTTGCTTCAGCCACGCTTCGACCTGCGGCAGCCGCTGCTGGCGCAGCTTCACCCGGGTCTGGATGCCGTTGACCACGCGCTCCGCCTCGCGGCGCGAGGTCGGCGCGATGTACTGCCCGGCGAAGGCGTTGATCTTGTCCACCATCTTCAGGTCGTCCGCGCCGCTGCCGAGGCCGGGGTAGTAGCGTGCGCGCGAGGTGGAATCGACCAGTGCGTCCACCTGGGTGCGGTGGGCGGTGGCGAAGTCGAAGGCCAGGTGCGGGTGCTCGCGGGCGACGGTGGCGATCATCGAGGCGCTGTTGGTGGCGCCGGGCTCGGCGGTCAGCGCCATGTCCAGCGCGCGCTGCGCCAGCGCCTTGTCCTTGGCCATCGCCAGCAGGCCGTAGTACTGGTCGCGCAGCATCGAGGACTTCTCCGCCGGCGCCAGCGCGTGCAGCTTGTCCCAGGTGGCGGCATCGGCATTGCGCGCGACCATCCCCAGCACCGTCCGGCGCAGGTCGGGGCCGAGCGAGGCCGGGTTGGCGAGGAAGCCATCGAAGCGGCGGCGCGCCTCGGCCAGCACCTTGGCATCGCCGAGCATGCCGAGCACGCCGATCAGGCTCTGCCGCAGCTGGCGGACGGCGGCGGAATCGTCCGCGCGGTTGTCCCAGCCCAGCTGCGCCAGCTTGGGCGACAGCCTGGCTTGGGCGAACGTGCGGAAGGCGGCCTGGCGCTTGGGATCGGCCTTGAGCAGGTCGTCGATCCCGGCCAGCTGGCCGGCCACGTTCTGCCACAGCTCCGGCGCGGCCGTCATCGGCACCTGCATGGCCAGGTCCAGGCTGTCGGCCTCGGGCTGCAGGCCGACCGCGGCCAGCGCCTGCGCATCCAGCATCACGCCCATCTGGTCCACCACCGGCAGCTTGGCGAAGTCGGCGCTGATGGCCTTGAACTGGGCCGGCGCGTACAGGGTGCGGAAATAGCCCTTCTGGCCGGCG
>JBKBXH010000173.1:0-3751 GCA_046313655.1 Thermomonas sp.
AGGGTCGGGTCGATCTCGTTCTTGATCTTGATCAGCGCGTCCAGGACCATCGGGCCGCACGCCGCCATGTCCACCTCGTAGGTGTCGGTGCGCGGATTGAGGCCATCGTCCGGGTTCCAGCGGTAGATCTTGAAGGTGCGCGGCTGCTTGGCGCCCTTCGCCGGGAAGTGCTTGCCCGGCTGGATCCTGGAGTTCTTCGGGAGGGTGAATTCGGCCATGGGGTCAGGGTTCCCGGATCAGTAAACGCGCTTCTTCGGCGGCACCACTTCGACGTCGCCGGTGAGCGTGTACATGTGCACCGGGCGGTAGTCGATGCGGGTATTGCCCGCCTCGTCGGCCCAGCAGACGGTGTGCTTCTGCCAGTTGGCATCGTCGCGCTCGGGGAAATCCTCGCGGGCGTGGGCGCCGCGCGATTCCTTGCGGTTCTCGGCCGACACGATGGTGACCAGCGCCTGGCCCAGCAGGTTCTGCAGCTCCAGGGTCTCGATCAGGTCGGAGTTCCACACCAGCGAACGGTCGGACACCTTCACGTCGGAGAAGCTGGCGTGGATGTCGCGGATGCTCTTCACGCCCTCGGCCAGGGTCTCGCCGGTGCGGAACACCGCGGCGTCGCGCTGCATCGCGCGCTGCATGTTCAGGCGGATCTGCGCGGTCGGGGTGCCGCCGTGGGCGTTGCGCAGCTTGTCCAGGTTGGCCAGCGCCTTGTCGCAGGCATCCGCGGCCAGCGGCTTGTGCGGCGCGCCCGGCTTGATGGTCTCGGCGCAGCGGTTGGCCACCGCGCGGCCGAACACCACCAGGTCGAGCAGCGAGTTGGAGCCGAGGCGGTTGGCCCCGTGCACCGACACGCAGGCGGCCTCGCCGATCGCGTACAGGCCCGGCACCACCGCATCGGGGTCGCCGCTCTTCACCTGCACCACTTCGCCGTGGTAGTTGGTGGGGATGCCGCCCATGTTGTAGTGCACGGTCGGGATCACCGGGATCGGCTGCTTTTCCACGTCTACGCCGGCGAAGATGCGCGCGCTCTCGGCGATGCCGGGCAGCTTCTCGTGGATCATCGCCGGGTCGAGGTGGGTGAGGTCGAGCAGGATGTGGTCCTTGTGCTCGCCGACGCCGCGCCCCTCGCGGATCTCGATGGTCATCGAGCGCGACACCACGTCGCGGCTGGCCAGGTCCTTCGCGTTCGGCGCGTAGCGCTCCATGAAGCGCTCGCCATTGGCGTTGCGCAGGATGCCGCCTTCGCCGCGCACGCCCTCGGTGATCAGGCAGCCGGCGCCGTAGATGCCGGTCGGGTGGAACTGCACGAACTCCATGTCCTGCAGGCCCAGCCCGGCGCGCAGCGCCATGCCGCCGCCGTCGCCGGTACAGGTATGCGCCGAGGTGGCGCTGAAGTAGGCGCGGCCGTAGCCGCCGGTGGCCAGCACCACGCCCTGGGCGCGGAACAGGTGCAGGGTGCCCTCGGCCATGTCCAGCGCGAGCACGCCGCGGCAGACGCCCTCCTCGTCCATGATCAGGTCGAGCGCGAAGTATTCGATGAAGAACTGCGCCTCGTGCGCCAGCGCCTGCTGGTACAGCGTGTGCAGGATCGCGTGCCCGGTGCGGTCGGCGGCGGCGCAGGTGCGCTGCGCGATGCCCTTGCCGTAGTGGGTGGTCATGCCGCCGAACGGGCGCTGGTAGATCTTGCCCTCCTCGGTGCGGCTGAACGGCACGCCCTGGTGCTCCAGCTCGATGATCGCCGGGATCGCCTCGCGGCACATGTACTCGATGGCGTCCTGGTCACCCAGCCAGTCCGAGCCCTTGATGGTGTCGTAGAAGTGGAAGCGCCAGTCGTCCTCGCCCATGTTGCCCAGCGCGGCCGAGATGCCGCCCTGCGCCGCCACGGTGTGGCTGCGGGTGGGGAAGACCTTGCTGATGCAGGCGGTCTGCAGGCCCTTCTGGGCCAGGCCGAAGGTAGCGCGCAGGCCGGCACCGCCGGCCCCCACCACCACCATGTCGAACTTGTGTTCCTGGATCTTGTAGGCAGGCATCGGAGATCAGCTCCCAAGCGCGATGCGCAGCACCGCGAGCACACCGGCGATGGCCGCCAGCGCGCAGACGAAAAGAATGGCCAGCTGCGCCAGGGTGGCGGTCAGCGGGGTGTGCACGTAGTCCTCGACGATCACCTGCAGGCCCAGGCGCGCATGCCAGAACATGCCCAGCAGGAACGCCACCAGTACCACGGCATTGACCGGATCGGCGACCAGCGCGTGCACCACCATGTAGTCGGCGCTGCGCAGGGTCAGCAGCATCCCCAGCAGCCACAGCCCGGACAGGCCGGTGGCGATCGCGGTGACGCGCTGCCAGATGAAGTGGCCGGTGCCGTCTTTCGCCGCGCCCAGCCCGCGGGCGCGCTTCAGCGGCGTTTGCATGTCCTTGCCGCGCGCGTTCATGCCTGCCCCCAGTGCGACAGCACCACCACCCAGCCCAGCGCGGCCAGCACCACGCTGCCGACGATGGAGATCCAACTGTTGCGGACGAAATCGGGGATCGAGAACCCCAGGCCGCCGTCCTGCAGCAGGTGGCGGATGCCGTTGATGAGGTGGTAGGCCAGCGCCCAGCTGAAGCCGGCCATCAGCACTCGCCCCAGCGGCGAGCCCAGGCAGTCGGCGAACGCGGTCCAGCGCTGCGCGCCGCCGGCCAGCGCCATCAGGCCGTACACGAAGGCCAGTGCGCCGATCGCCAGGATCGTGCCGGTGGCGCGATGGAGAATGGAGGACGCCATCTGCGCCTGCCAGCGGTAGACCTGCAGGTGCGGCGACAGCGGACGTTCGCGGAGGCGCGGTTCGGAATCGGAAGCAGCCATGGCGGTGCATTCTCCGGGCTGGGCGGCCAAGGCCGCGTGACGAAAGGATCAGAAATCGATGCAGCGGCCGTTTTTTTCCCAGTCCCCGTAGCGCGTGGGGTCCGGGCCACCGCGACCGCCGATTTCCACGACCACCGTACGGGCGGAAGGCGCGGCTGGATCTTGCGGGACGGCGGGTGCCGGGTCGGACGCGACGGGCGCAGGCTCCGGCATGGCGGGGGATTGACCTATGATCGACGGGTTCACGATCCCGCAAGTTTACGTCCGCAAGCCGATGCACGACAAGCCGCAAGCCGCTTTAGTCCGCGAATTCCGCCTGCCTTCCGCGCGCGTGCTGGCGCTGGCCGGGCGCGACGCGGTGGCGTTCGCGCAGGCCCAGTTCATGAACGACGTGGCCGCGCTGGACGATGGCCAGTGGCAGTGGAACGGCTGGCTGACCGCCAAGGGCCGGCTGGTCGCGCTGTTCGCCCTGCTGCGGCTGGACGCGCAGACCCTGTGGCTGCTGCTGCCGGACGCCGATCCCGCCACGCTGGCGGAAGCGCTGCGGCGCTACGTGTTCCGCAGCAAGGTCGCGCTGTCGATCCCGGACATCCCCGCCGCGGGGCGCTTCGACGCTGCCCCGGCGGCGGCCGCTGGCAACCGCTTCGCGCGGCTGGACGATGCGCGCATCGCGCTGGACATGGGCGGCGCCTGCGGGACGCGCACGCTGCTCCTCGGCCCCTGCACCGCGACGGAGGACGCGGAGGCCCTCGCCCGCTGGGATGCCGCCGACCTCGTCCACGGCCTGCCGCGCCTGCCACCCGGCCAGGCCGGACAATGGACGCCGCAGCAGCTGTCGCTGGAACGGCTGCGCGCCTTCAGCGTGAGCAAGGGCTGCTACCCGGGGCAGGAGATCGTGGCGCGCACCCACTT
>JBKBXH010000174.1:0-3748 GCA_046313655.1 Thermomonas sp.
GCGCGGGCGGCCCTGCAGCACGCACACCAGCGCCGGCAGCAGGAGCAGGACCAGCGGTACCGCGGCGATCAGGCCGAAGATGATGGCGGTGGCCAGCGGCTGCTGCAGCCCGGCGCCGCGGCTCACGCCCAGCGCCAGCGGGCTGAGGGTGAGGATCGCGATCAGCGCCGACATCAGGATCGGGCGCAGGCGCTTCTCGCCGGCCTCGGCCAGCGCACGCGCGCTCGCCTGCTGGCCGGCGGTGAGCTCGGAGAAATAGAACACGATCAGCTCGGTCACCATGCCGACCACCATGGTCAGGCCCATCAGCGCCGACACGTCCAGCTCGATCCCGGTCAGCCACAGGCCGATGAACACGGCCGCCACGCTGAGCAGCACGGTGGCCATCGCCGCCAGCGTCCAGGCAATGCGCTCGAACAGGAAGGTCAGCAGCAGCGCCGCCAGCAGCAGCGCGGCGCTGAACACCATCGCCATGTCCGCGAAGCTCTGCCGCTGCTGCGCGTACAGCCCGCCGTATTCCACCCGGACCGATGCCGGCAGCTGCAGCGCGGCCACGGTGCGGCGCACGTCGGCCATCGCCGAGCCGAGGTCGCGGCCTTCCAGACGTGCGGTGACGTCGATGAACGGTGCCAGGTCCTCGCGCGTGCGCTGCTTCTGCCCGGCCACCACGTCCACTTGTGCAACCTGACCCACGCGCAGGGCATGCCCGTCGGGCGCCACCAGCGGCAGCTGCGCCAGCTCCGCCGCGCGCGCGCGCAGGTCGGCCGGGGCGCGCACGCGCACGTCCAGCATCTGCTCGCCGACCCGGACCCGGGTCGCCACGTTGCCGCCGACCAGCGCCTCCACCTGGTCCGCCACCTGGGCCGGGTCCAGCCCGTGCAGGCGCGCGCGCCCGGCATCCACCCGGATCGCGATGGCATCGCCGGCCACCCGCAGGCCGTCCACCACTTCCACCACGCCGGGGATGCGCGCGATCGCGCCGGCCACCCGCTGCGCGACCGGCGCCAGCTGCGCCGGATCGTCGCCGAACAGCTTGATCTCGATCGGTTGCGGCACCGCGGTGAGGTCGCCGATCAGGTCCTCCATCAGCTGCGCGGTCTCCACCTGCAGCCCCGGTACCTGGGTGGCGATGCGCTGGCGCAGGTCGGCCATCACCGCCTCGATCGGGCGCCGGCGGCCGTCCTTCAGGCGGATGAAGTAGTCGCCCTCGTCCGCCTCGGTCAGCCCGCCGCCGAGCTGCAGGCCGGTGCGGCGCGAATAGCTGGCGACCTCGGGCGTGGCGCGGATCAGCGCCTCGACCTGGCGCAGCAGGCGGTCGGTGTCGGCCAGCGCGGCGCCGGGCTGGGCCTTGTAGTCGAGGATGAAGCCGCCTTCGTCCATCTTCGGCATGAAGCCGGACGGCACCTTGTACCAGGCCAGCCCGCCGGCGAGGGCCAGCGCCAGCGCCACCACTGCGGCGAACCGCGCCGGCCCTGCCATCACCGCCTGGATGGCGCGGTGGTACTGGCGCAGCAGCCAGCCCAGCCAGCCGCCGGCGCGCTCGGCCAGTTCGGCGTCGCGCGGGCGCAGCCAGTGCGCGCACAGCAGCGGGATCAGTAGGCGCGCATACAGCAGCGAGATCACCAGCGCGGCCACCATGGTCACCGCCAGCGCCTTGAAGAAGCCGCCGCTGACGCCGGCGATGAAGGCCAGCGGCAGGAACACCACGATGGTGGCGCCGGTGGAGCCCAGCAGCGGGCGGGTCATCTCCGCCGCTGCGGCGAGGATCGTGGGCGGGGTGCGCGCGCGGCCTTCCTGCATCCGCCGCATCACGTGCTCGAGCATCACCACCGCATCGTCCACCACCAGGCCTACCGCGGCGGCCATGCCGCCCAGGGTCATCATGTCGAAGTGCATGCCCAGTGCGTACAGCAGCAGGCTGGTGGCGGCCAGCACCGCCGGCAGCACCGCGGCGGTGATCGCCACCAGCCGCCACGAGCGCAGGAACAGCCACAGCACCAGCCCGGCCAGCAGAGCACCGAGCAGGATTGCGTCGCGCACCGCGCTGGCGGCGCCCACCACCAGCTCGGACTGGTCGTAGAACGGGGTCACCTTGACGCTCGGCGGCAGCCCCAGTGCGGCCAGCCGCGCCTGCACCTGTTGCACGATGCGCACGGTGTCGCCGCCGAGGCCCTGGCGTACGTTCACCAGCACCGCGCGGTGGCCGTCGCTGTTGACCAGGGTGTAGTTGGGCGCGCTGGCGGGGTGGATCTGCGCGACGTCGCCCAGCGTCACCTGTCCGGCGGCGGCGCTGTCGCCGGCCTTCAGCGGCAGCCGCGCCAGCGCCTCGGGCGTGGCCGGGCGGTGCTCGACCAGCACCAGGTACAGCCGGTGGCGGTCCTGCAGGCGGCCGGCACCGCGCACCAGGTTGCCCTGGGCGAGCGCACGCGCCACGTCGTCGATCGACAGCCCGAGCGCAGCCAGCCGCGCCGGGTCGATGTCCACTGCGAACTCGCGCGCGGCGCTGCCCAGTACGTCCACCCCGGCCACGCCATCCACCGCGATCAGGGCCGGGCGAATCTTGAGATCCGCCAGCTGTCGCAGCGCCTGCGGGTCGAGGCTGTCGGAGGTCAGGGCCAGCCCCAGCACCGGGAACAGGCTGGGATCGGAGCGGCGCACTTCGAAGCGGGTGCCCGGCGGGATTCCCGCCGCCGCCGTGGCCAGCGCGCCCTGGGTGGCCAGGGTGGCCTGCGCCATGTCCTGGCCCCAGGGGAAGTTGAGCGCGATCTCGGCCGAGCCGCGGCTGGTGGTGGAACGGATGTGGGTGACGCCGGGCACCGCGCGCAGGGCGACTTCCATCGGGCGGGTGATCTCCGCCTCCATCTGCGCCGGATCGCGTTCGCCGGCGTCGATCGCCACCAGCACGCGCGGGTAGTCGATCCGCGGGAACAGGCTGACCGGCATCCGCAGCGCGCCGACCACGCCGCCCAGGGTGAGCAGCAGCAGCGCCAGCCACAGGCTGCGGGCGTGGCGGGTGAGGGCGCTGCTCATCGCGTGCGCACCTTCAGGCCATCCTCCAGCGCGGTACCGCCAGCCACCACCACCTGCTCGCCGGCGCGCACGCCGGCGAGGATCGCGGCCTGGCGGGCATCCGTCGGCCCCACCCGCACGTCGCGGCGATGCGCGGTGTCGCCGGCGACCACGTACACGTAGGGCTGCCCGCCATCGTCCAGCAGCGCGGCATACGGCACCACCACCGCCGCGCGGTCGCTGGCGACCGCGACCTGCGCGGTCAGCGGCTGGCCCGGACTGGGCGCATCGCCGGCGGGGATGTCCACCAGGAACGCCGCCAGCCGCGTCTGCGGATCGATCGCGCGGCTGAGGCTGCGCACGTTGGCGGCGAACGGCGGGCGGCCATCCAGCGGCTGCACTTGCACCGGAGCGCCGACCTGCAGGCTGCCGATCTGCGCCGGGTCGATCCCGAACCGTGCCACCCCGGCGCCGGTCGCCGCGAGGCTGGCCACCGGCGTGCCGGGGGCGAGCAGATCGCCGACATTCACCAGCACCCGCTGCACGTCGCCGGCGGCGGGCGCGCGCAGGTCGAGCTGGGCCAGCCGCGCCTGCAGCGTGCTGCGCTGCGCCTCGGCGGTGGCCAGCCGCGCCTGCGCGGCCTCCACCTCGGCCGGTCCGGCCAGGCCGTCGCTGCGCAGGCGCTGGCTGCGCGCCAGCGCGTCCTGCCCGGCGCCCGCCACGGCCCCGGTGGACGGCC
>JBKBXH010000175.1:0-3746 GCA_046313655.1 Thermomonas sp.
GCCTGCTGGCGGCCGAGCACCGCTGGTGCCTGCATGCCAACGCGCTGTGCGCGCGGCGCTGGCCGTTCCACTACTTCGCCGCGGTCAGCCGCCTGGGCGATGGGGTGTTCTGGTACGCGCTGATGGCGATGCTGGTGGCGATCGACGGGCTGGACGGGCTGCGCGCCTCGCTGCATCTGGCAGTGACCGGGCTGGCCGCGCTGCTGCTGTACAAGCGCCTGAAGCGCTGGACCCGGCGCCCGCGCCCGTTCGCGCGCGACGGCCGCATCCGCGCCTGGGTGGCGCCGCTGGACGAATTCAGCTTCCCGTCCGGGCACACCCTGCACGCGGTCGCCTTCAGCGTGGTCGCGGTGGCGCACTATCCGGCGCTGGCGTGGCTGCTGGTGCCGTTCACCGCCAGCGTGGCGGCCTCGCGGGTGGTGCTGGGCCTGCATTACCCCAGCGACGTGCTGGCCGCCACCGCGATCGGCGGCACCCTCGCCGGCGCCTCGCTGTGGCTGGCCGCAGGCCTGGGCGGCATGGTCGGCGGCGTGGCCTGAACGCGGCGCGCCGTACAATCGGGCCCTGCCCTGGGAGCCCGCATGCACCTCGATCTCACCGGAAAACACGCGCTGGTCTGCGGCGCCTCGGAAGGCATCGGCCGCGCCGCCGCGCTGGAACTGGCCACCCTCGGCGCCAGCGTCACCGTGCTGGCGCGACGCGAGGCGGCGCTGCGCGACGTACTCGCCGCGCTGCCGCGCACGCCGACGCAGGCGCACGCCCTGCTGGCCGCCGACCTGGCCGATGCCGAGACCCTGCGCGCCGCGGTGGACGCGCTGGCCGCGCGCACGCCGGTCCACATCCTGATCAACAACAGCGGCGGCCCGCCGGGCGGCCCCGCGCACGCCGCCCCGGCCACGGCCTACCTCGCGGCCTTCCAGCAGCACCTCATCGCCGCGCAGACGCTGGTGCAGGCGCTACTGCCGGGCATGCTGCGCAGCGCGCTGGGGCCGCACGAGCAGGCCTGGCGGGCCCAGGTCGATGAGGTCGACCGCGCGGCGCTGCCCGACAAGCTGCGCCACAACCTGCCCGACTGGCTGGCTGCGCCGCTGCGCGCAGCCCTCGGCGCGGCCGAGTTCGACGCCCTGGCGCGCGTGCTCAACGAGCCGGCGCCGCTGGACCTGCGCGTCAATGTCCTCAAGGCCCGGCGCGCCGATGTGCAGGCGGCGCTGGCCGCGGCCGGCGTCGACGCCGCCCTCACCCCCTACTCGCCCTGGGGCCTGCGCGTGCAAGGCAAGCCGGCGCTGAACCGGCTCGACGTTTTCGCGCGCGGCGAGGTCGAGGCGCAGGACGAAGGCAGCCAGCTGCTGGCGCTGCTGCTGGACGCCCACCGCGGCGAGATGGTGGTCGACTTCTGCGCCGGCGCCGGCGGCAAGACGCTGGCCATCGGTGGGGCGATGCGCAACACCGGGCGGCTGTACGCCTTCGACGTCTCCGGCCACCGCCTGGCGGCGATGAAGCCGCGCCTGGCCAGGAGCGGCCTGTCCAACGTGCACCCGGTGCAGATCGCGCACGAACGCGACGAGCGCATCAAGCGGCTGGCCGGCAAGATCGACCGCGTGCTGGTCGATGCGCCCTGCTCGGGCCTGGGGACGCTGCGCCGCAACCCCGACCTGAAGTGGCGCCAGTCGCCGCAGTCGGTGGCCGAGCTCCAGGCCAAGCAGCAGGCCATCCTGGCGAGTGCCGCGCGTCTGCTCAAGCCGGGCGGGCGGCTGGTCTATGCCACCTGCAGCCTGCTGGCGGCCGAGAACGAGGACGTGGTGGCTGCCTTCGAGGGCGCGCAGGGGCAAGGCCTCGCGCCGCTGCCGGCGGCCGAACTTCTGGCGCGCGCGCATGTCGAACGGGCCGGGGAGCTCGTTGCCGGGCGCTTCCTGCGCCTGTGGCCGCACCGGCACCAGACCGACGGCTTCTTCGCCGCAGCATGGGAAAAGCGGTGATCTCGCTTCCAGCCGCATCGATCGGCCTTGATCTGCGCCAAACAGGCGTCAGAAAGCGATTGAACGGGTAGCTTTCCCCAACGTTCCGGGCCCCGCGAGGGGGCAGGCTCCTTTACATTACAATCTGCGAGTTGCTCGGGTCGGGCGGGAAGGTTCCTGGATGAATGAATTGTCGATCGTGCACGACGGGCTCGTGCAGTGGCTGGCCTACGGCCTGCTCGAGGCCGCGTGGTGGCAGGTGCTGCTGTTCACGCTGGCCGTCACGCACGTCACGATCGCCGCGGTGACGATTTTTCTGCACCGCGCGCAGGCGCACCGGGCGCTCGAGCTCGGCCCGGTCCCGTCGCACTTCTTCCGTTTCTGGCTCTGGCTGACCACCGGCATGGTGACCAAGGAGTGGGTCGCCATCCACCGCAAGCACCACGCCAAGTGCGAAACCGACGAGGATCCGCACAGCCCGCAGACGCGTGGCCTGAAGAAGGTCATGCGCGAGGGCGCCGAGCTCTACCGTGCCGAGGCCAAGAACCAGGAGACGCTGGCCAAGTACAGCCATGGCGTGCCCGACGACTGGATCGAGCGCAACGTCTACTCCCGCTACAGCTGGCAGGGCGTGGGCCTGATGCTGATCATCAACCTCGTGCTGTTCGGCGCCATCGGGGCGGCGGTGTGGGCGGTGCAGATGGTCTGGATCCCGTTCTGGGCCGCCGGCGTCGTCAACGGCATCGGCCACTACTGGGGCTACCGCAACTTCGAGGCGCCGGACGCTTCGACCAACGTCTCGCCCTGGGGCCTGATCATCGGTGGCGAGGAACTGCACAACAACCACCACACCTACCCGACCTCGGCCAAGTTCTCGGTCAAGCCCTTCGAGTTCGACATTGGCTGGGGCTACATCCGGGCGCTGGAGATGCTGGGCTGGGCCAAGGTGCGCAAGACGCCGCCCAAGCTGGCGCTGGGCGAAGTCAGGCCGGTGGCCGACGGCCGCACCTTGGAGGCGATCATCGCCAACCGCTACGAGGTGATGGCGAACTATGCCGCCGAGATGAAGCGTGCCGTCGCCGCCGAGCTCGACCACCTCAAGGCGCAGGGCGCACAGAACACGGCGCGCTTCAAGGAGCTGCTGACCGCCAAGGCCTGGCTGCACCGCGACGAGGACCGCATCCCCAGCGGCGTCAAGCCGCAGCTGGCGCAGGCCGTGGGCGCGAGCCCGCAGCTGGCCAAGCTGGTGGCGATGCGCGAAGAGCTGCGTCAGCTGTGGACGCGCACCAACGTGTCCGCCGAACAGCTGGTGGCCGATCTGCAGGGCTGGTGCCGCCGCGCCGAGGAGAGCGGCATCGCGGCGCTGCAGGAGTTTTCGCGCAAGCTGCGCGCGGTGCACGCCTGACGCACGCCTGACGCACGCAGGCGCCGCGAAGGCGCCTCCTCGACTGCCCTGGCGCCGCCAAAGCAGACGGCGGCGCTGCCCAGGCGCCTCTTTGGCGCTTCTTGCACGTGCGGACGCGGCCCGCCGCCGCCAGCCTCGCCATCAGCGGCGAGCGACGGCAGGCCGCGCCGCGAGGGCGCGCCTACTCGGCGCGCACGCCGAACAGCTCGCCGAGCGCGTCGCGCAGCTGGGGCAGCCCGATCGCGCTCGCGCTGTGGTGCGATGCCCCCTCCACCAGCACGAAACGCTTGGGGTCGGTGGCCCTTTCGTACAGACGCTGGCCGAGCTCGGGGCGGATCAGCCGGTCGGCACTGCCGTGCAGCACGAGCACCGGCGAGCCGACGTCC
>JBKBXH010000176.1:0-3747 GCA_046313655.1 Thermomonas sp.
CGGCGCGCCATCCTGCGCGTCATCCGGCGCACCCCACCGGCATCGCGCCGGCATCCGCAAACGCGCGGGGCCGGCGCATGGCGCCGGCTGCCGGACGCCACCCCTCGCGGCCTAGCGGCTTTCCGGCGGCAGCGGCTTGCGCGGCAGCGGCTGCGGGCGGGTCGCGGCGTTGTACACGAACGCGGCCACGATCGCGGACGCCTGCTTGAGGTCATCGGCCACCGCGTGATCCTGCACGTCGAGGTCGCTGTGGTGGACGTGGCTGAAGTAATCCAGCTGGTCCTGCACGAACTGGAAGCCGGGGACGCCGACCGCGTCGAAGCTCACGTGGTCGGTGCTGCCGGTGTTGCGCTGGGTGACGATGGTCGCGCCGACGTCGTGCCAGGGCTTGAGCCACTCGGCGAAGATCGGCGCCGCGGCCAGGTTTTCCTGCGCGTAGATGCCGCGGATGCGGCCGCTACCGTTGTCGAGGTTGAAGTAGGCCGACACCTTCGCGTACTCCGGCATCCGCACCAGCTTGCCGCGCTGCTGGCGCATGAACGCCGGCAGCGCCTTCTGGGCCGGATCGGCGGGTTCCTCGAACTTGCCGATGTGGCGCGCCACGTAGGCCTGCGAGCCCAGCAGGCCCTGCTCCTCGCCGGTCCACAGCGCCAC
Source organism: Thermomonas sp. (assembly GCA_046313655.1). Taxonomy (GTDB): domain Bacteria; phylum Pseudomonadota; class Gammaproteobacteria; order Xanthomonadales; family Xanthomonadaceae; genus Thermomonas. The sequence continues at coordinate 655 of JBKBXH010000176.1, forward strand.
CCGGATGGTGCGGTCGGGGCGCGCGCCCACCGCCTTGAGGATGCGCATCGCCTCCATCATCACCGCCACGCCGGCGGCGTTGTCGTTGGCGCCGGCGCCGGCATGCCAGGAATCCATGTGCGCGCCCAGCATCACCACCTCGTCCTTGTGCGGGCCGACCCCGGGGATCTCGGCGATGGTGTTGTAGCCGGGCTGGTTGGCCTCGTCCAGGAAGCGCGAATCCACGTCCAGCCGCAGCCGCACCGGCTCCTTGCGCTGCAGCGCGCGCAGCACGGTGTTGTAGTGCTCGGCCATCATCACCAGCGCCGGCACGCCCACCGCCTCGCCGGCCTTGCGCGAGCCGCCGCCCATCACCCGCACGATACCGTCGTTCCAGCTGCTGATCGAGACCGTGGCCAGCACGCCCTCGTCGGCCAGGTACTGGTTGAGCAGCGGCATCATCTCCATCCGCGCACGCATGCGCGCCAGGGTGTCGGGATCGATCGCACGCGGCTTGGGCAGCGGGAACGCCAGCAACTCGTCGAGATCGGCCGCGTCGTAACGCTGGAAGTCGGGCTTCTCGTTCGGCTTGTACGGGCGCAGCTCGTCGGTGAACACGATCTTGCCGCGCAGCTTGCCCTTCCACTGCTCGAGATCGGCCTTGGACTCCAGCCGGGCGTACATCGCCTCGCCCTCGATCGCCCCCGGCGTGCCCGGGGTCCACGCCTTCGGCAAGGCGTGCAGCGGCATCGCGCGCGGGCTCAGCATCTCGACGTCGGAACGGCTGAACTGCCAGCCGCGGCCAAGGTCCTCGACCGCTTCGTCGTGCACGTTGGCCAGGCCCCACTCGCCGAACTTCGCGCGGGTCCAGCGGTTGGCCTCGGCCATCGCCGGGGAATTGGTCAGGCGCGGCCCGATCACGTCGGTGAGGTGGTTGAGGGTGTCCATCACCTGCGAGCGCTGGAACGCCTCCTGGCGGATGCGCGCGGTCATGTCCAGATCCACCTGTTCCTGCGCGTACGCGCGCTGGGCGGAGACGCCCTGCGCGCCCGCCAGCCCCGCCGCCAGCAGGGCGGAGGCCAGTATCCATCGCTTCATCGTGTTCCCCGGTTCTTGGCAAAGCCCCGAGTCTGCCAGCGCGCGCCGGTCGCGCTCACGGGCCGATGGTCATGCCCCGGGCGCCTGCTGCAGCCGTGCCCGCCGCAGCCGCGGCTGCCACTGGCCCGGCCAGTCACGGTCGTTGGCCACCTGCGCCTGCGCGCGGGTGGCCTCGAGCCGCGCGAAATCCAGCGTCGCTAGCGCCCAGGCCTCGGTGTCGGCATCGCCGGCCTGCGCGTCGGCGCCGTCCGCGGTCTGCACCAGTACGCCGTCGGCCGGCAGCCCTGCGTCCATCGGCGCCAGCAGCGCGGCGCGGCCGGTGTTCACGTCCAGCGCCGGACTCCAGTCGGCGCGCCCGGCGGTCACCGCCTGCGCCACGTAGATCCGGTTCTCCAGCGCGCGCGCCAGGCAGCCCACCCGCACCCGGGTGGCGCCGGCGTCGGTGTCGGTGCAGCTGGGCACCAACAGCAATTGCATGCCGGCCTCGCGCTGGGCGCGCACCGGCAGCGGGAACTCGCTGTCGTAGCAGACCGCGATCCCCACCCGCACGCCGTCCAGCACCATCACGTGCAGGGCATCGCCGGGTTCGATCACCCGCGCCTGGCGCTCGAAGCCGGTCAGCTGCAGCTTGTCTTGCCACAGGTGCGCGCCGTCGGCGGTAAAGAGGTCGCTGCGGTTGCGGTAGCGCCCGGGGGCGGTCTCCAGCAGGAAGCTGCCGGCCACGACGTGCAGCCCGAGCCGCCGCGCGAGCGACGCGAACAGCGCGATCCAGTCGCCGCGCAGCGCCTGCAGCGCGGCCAGCGAGGCGTGCAGGTCGGCGTGGATCGGCGGCGGAAACACCGCGGCCAGCTCCAACGCCAGGTACTCCGGCAGCACGGCGAGGCGCGCGCCCTGCGCCTTGGCCTGCGCCAGCAGCGCCTCGATGCGCGCGGCGAAGGCGGCGAAATCGGCCGGCCTCCCGACCGCGTAGCGGCAGGCGGCGACCTTCATGCCGCCTCCAGCGGGCGCAGCCAGAAGGTCAGCGCATGCGCGGTCTCGCCCACGCCGACTTCGTTCCAGTGCAGGTGCATGGCCATGCCCGACTGGCGCACGTAGCCGCGCTTGGCCCAGAACGCCTCGTTGCCGCGGTGGCCGGGCGGCCGCCGCGGGTCGTCGTCGGCGCGATCCACCGCCGCGAACGCGGTCCAGTCGAACCCGCCGAGCGCGCGCGCATGCGTCTCGCGCGCGTCGAAGAATGCATGCCCGATGCCGCGCCCGCGGTAGGCCGGCAGCAGCACCGACTCGCCGCAGTAGAACACCCGCGCCGGGTCGATCCCGCGCGCGTGGAACGGCGCCTGGAACGCGGCGCCGTCCTCCGCCAGCGGCAGGCCGGTGCTGGCACCGACCACGTGCCCGCCGTCCACGGCCAGCACCACCACGCTGCGCGGGCAGGCGGCGTAGGCGCGCAGGTACTCGCGCTCGTAGCCGACGTCGCCGTCGTACAGGTAGGGCCAGTCGCGGAATACCGCGATCCGCAGCGCGGCGATCGCGTCCAGGTGCGGCACGATGGCCGCGCCGACGAGGGTGCGAAGCGTGATGTCGGGGGGCATGCGCGGATCCATGCGCGGATTCTAGAGCCCCGGGCCCGCGGATGGCCGGCCGCCGCGCGGATGCGACAATGCGCGCATGAACTACCGCCACGCCTTCCATGCCGGCAACCACGCGGACGTGCTCAAGCACGTGGTGGTGCTGGCCCTGTGCGAGGCGCTCGCCGCCAAGCCGGCGCCCTGCTTCGCGCTGGACACCCACGGCGGGCGCGGCCTGTACAAGCTGGACGGCGAGGCCGCGCAGACGACCGGCGAGGCGCAGGACGGCATCGCCCGGCTGCAGGCGCAGGCCCCGCGCGATCCCGCGCTACAGCGCTACCTGGCGGCGGTGCGCGCCGGCCGGGCCCAGCACGGCGCGCAGGCCGAGCCCGGCGCGCCCAGGCGGCGGGCGCACGCGCGGCGCGCCGGCGCCCGCCGCGCCCCCGGCGAG
>JBKBXH010000177.1:0-3708 GCA_046313655.1 Thermomonas sp.
ATCAGGTGCAGCAGCACCGTGCTGTCCTTGCCGATCGAATACAGCAGCACCGGGTTGCGGAACTCGGCGGCGACCTCGCGCAGGATGTGGATGCTTTCGGCCTCGAGCCGGTCGAGGTGGGAAAGATGGGTGTCCAAGGCCAGTGAACCAGGATGCGTCGGCAGGCTGGCAAGCGTATCAGGTCGACTTGCTGGCCCGCAGGTGTAGGACATGGCCGGGCGGCATGAAGGCATCGCTGCGCGCTTGCTGCCAGAAATCGCGGAACACCGCATGCCCCGGCACCCGCCCGCCCAGCAGGTCGCCCGGCTCCAGGTAGCGGTACAGTGCCGCCAGCGAACGCACCTCGGTCGGCGAGACCCGGCGCAGGATGTGCTCGGGGCCGAGCTGGTCGGGGTGCGACAGCCCCGCCGCGCACAGCAGGTCGCGCAGGGCCGCGACGGTGTTGCGGTGGAACTCGTACACCCGGGTCGCCTTGTCAGGCACGTCCAGGTGCTTCCAGCGCCCCGGGTCCTGGGTGGCGATGCCGGTCGGGCAGCGGTTGGTGTGGCAGCTCAGCGACTGGATGCAACCCAGCGCGAACATGAAGCCGCGCCCGGCGTTGCACCAGTCCGCGCCCATCGCCAGGGTGCGCGCGATGTCGAACGCGCTGACGATCTTGCCGGCGGCGCCGATCCGCACGCGCTCGCGCAGGCCCAGTCCGACCAGGGTGTTGTGCACCAGCATCAGGCCCTCGTGCATCGGCACCCCGACGTGGTCGATGAACTCGGCCGGGGCCGCACCGGTGCCGCCCTCGGCGCCGTCCACCACGATGAAATCCGGCAGTAGGCCAGGCTGGGACTCGGCCTGTTCGGCCATCGCCTTGGCGATCCCGAACCACTCCCACGGGTGCCCGATCGCGAGCTTGAAGCCGGCCGGCTTGCCGCCCGAGAGCTCGCGCAGGCGGGCCACGAACTGCAGCAGCTCCAGCGGGGTGGAAAACGTCGAATGGCGCGCCGGCGAGACGCAATCGCGGCCCATCGGCACCCCGCGGGTGGCGGCGATCTCGGCGGTCAGCTTGGCCGCCGGCAGCACCCCACCGTGGCCGGGCTTGGCGCCCTGCGACAGCTTCACCTCGACCATCTTCACCTGCGGATCGCGCGCCTGCGCGGCGAAGCGTTCCTCGCTGAAGCTGCCGTCCTCGTTGCGGCAACCGAAGTAGCCGGAGCCGATCTCCCACACCAGGTCGCCGCCGCCCTCGCGGTGGTAGGGCGAGATCGAGCCCTCGCCGGTGTCGTGGTAGAAGCCGCCGCGCGCGGCGCCGGCGTTGAGCGCGCGGATCGCCGCCGCCGACAGCGCGCCGAAGCTCATCGCCGAGATGTTGAACACGCTGGCCGAATACGGCTGCGCGCAGCCGGCGCCGACCAGGATGCGGAAGTCGGGATCGGCCACCTCCACCGGCGCCAGCGAGTGGTTGATCCACTCGTAGTCGATCCCGTACACGTCCTGCAGGCTGCCGAACGGGCGCACGTCGCTGACATGCTTGGCGCGCTGGTACACCAGCGCCCGCTGCTCGCGCGAGAACGGCGCCTGCTCGGTATCCGACTGGATGAAGTACTGGCGCATCTCCGGGCCGATGGTCTCCAGCCCGTAGCGCAGGTGCGCCAGCAGCGGATAGGTGCGGCGCAGCGTGCTCTTGCGCTGCAGCAGGTCGGAGGTGCCCAGCGCCGCCAGCGCGCCGAACAGCGCCACGCCCCACCATGCATGCGGATGCGTCGCCGCCAGCGCCAGGGAAACCACGGCCAGCAGCAGGCTGGCGACGTACACGGCATATCGGGTCACGGCGGCTCCCTGCGAAGGTGGTGCCCGGAGTCGGGATCGAACCGACATGGCCTTGCGGCCGAGGGATTTTAAGTCCCTTGCGTTTACCAGTTTCGCCATCCGGGCGGCGGGGGAAGCTTAGCGCGAAGGCGGCGATGGCCGTAATGCACGGCGCGATCGGGGCGGGCCACCGCCGATCGACCCACATTGCCCCTCGTCGGCGCACGCGCGGCCTGCCCCCGGCGTGGCGGCCCGCCGTGCGGGCGTGCGCGCATGCGCGCGGCTTCGCCGGACGAAAAAAGCCCCGCTTCCGCGGGGCTTTCGATTGGAGGCCGAGGTCGGAATTGAACCGGCGTACGCGGATTTGCAGTCCGCTGCATAACCACTCTGCCACCCGGCCGGATGACGTGTTCCGCGCCCCGCGATTCTTCCACATCACGCGCGTTTGCGCGACTGTGGAGGCTTCGCCCCGGCACGCTGGAGCAGGCTCCGGAAAAAACGAAGCCCCGCGGACGGGGCTTCTCGAACATTGCTGTTCTTGCAGAATTTGGAGCGGGAAACGAGACTCGAACTCGCGACCCCGACCTTGGCAAGGTCGTGCTCTACCAACTGAGCTATTCCCGCGTTGAGCCCGCCATTCTACGGGCTTTTTTCAGGGCGTCAACAGGGTCTCACGGATTTTTTTCATCTTCGGTCCGCGGCTCGTCCGCCAGCAGGGTCGGCCACGCCGCGCGCAGGTATTCGAAGCCCGACCACAGGGTCAGCATCGCCGCCGCCGCCAGCAGCCACTCGCCGATCAGGAACACCGGAATCCCCAGCACCGGCGCGCGGTACAGCAGGAACCCCAGCGCCACCATCTGCACGATGGTCTTGATCTTGCCCACCAGCGCCACCGCCACCTTGGCGCGCTGGCCCAGCTCGGCCATCCACTCGCGCAGGGCCGACACCGCGATCTCGCGGCCGATGATCACGCTGGCCCACAGCGCCATCCACACCGTGTGGTGGTGCTGCACGGTGATCACCAGCGCGGTGGAAACCATCAGCTTGTCCGCCACCGGGTCGAGGAACGCGCCGAAGCGCGAGAACAGGCGGTAGCGGCGTGCGATCCAGCCGTCCAGCCAGTCGGTGAGCGAAGCCGCGGCGAACACCACGGTGGCGGCCAGGTTCGACCAGCGGTAGTCGAGGTAATACACCACCACCAGCACCGGGATCAGGGCGATGCGGGCCAGGGTCAGCCAAGTCGGGACGGTCAGCGTCATCCGTGCATTCTACTGGTCGCCCTCGCCCGGCGCGGCCTGCGCCAGCCCGTGCAGGGCATCCCACAGACGTTGGGCCAGCGCGCGGTTGACGCCTTCGACCTTGGCGATCTCGTCCACCGGCGCGGCCTTCAGCCCCTGCAGTCCGCCGAAATGCTTGAGCAGCGCGGCCCGCCGGCGCGGCCCGATCCCGGGAATGTCCTCCAGCCGGCTGCTGCTGCGCGCCTTCTGGCGTTTGCCGCGGTGGCCGGTGATCGCGAAGCGGTGCGCCTCGTCGCGCACCTGCTGCTGCAGTTGCAGCGCCGGCGAGGCCGCCCCGGGTTGCACCTCGCGCCCATCCGGCAGCAGCAGGGTCTCGGCCCCCGGCTTGCGCTCCGGGCCCTTGGCCACGCCGACCAGCACGACCCCGGTGATGCCGGCATCGGTCAGCACCTCGCGCGCCTGCGCCACCTGCCCCGCGCCGCCGTCGATCAGCAGCACGTCCGGCAGCACGGCGTCGGGCGCGCCCTCGGCGGCGGGCCGGAAGCGCCGCTGCAGCGCCCGGTGCATGGCCGCGTAGTCATCGCCCGGCTCGATCCCCGCGCTGCCTCCCACCACGATGTTGTAGCGCCGGTACTGCTTGCGCACCGGGCCCTGCGCGTCGAACACCACGCAC
>JBKBXH010000178.1:0-3638 GCA_046313655.1 Thermomonas sp.
TCAGCGAATCCAGCAGTTCGTCGGCGATGCGTTTTCCATCGAGGATGCGGGCGGTCATGCGGCGGCACGGCGGGCGGGAAAGCGCGCATTATCGCCCAGCCGGCCGCCTTCGCGCTGCCGTTGCGTTGGCAGCGGTAAGCTGCAGCGGCCAGCCAGCAGACGAACGAGGCCCAACATGGCGATCCAGGGGGAATGCCCGAAGTGCGGCAAGCGCGTGCTGCACGTCAACGTGGAGCAGATGGTGGGAATGGTCGGTGGCGACAGCAAGGCACGCTGCATCAGCTTCAGCTGCATCCACTGCCATGCCGTGCTGGGCGTGCAGCTGGACGCCCGCGCCAAGCCGCGGCCGCGGCGCAAGGCGGTGCCCGCCAGCTGAGGCCGGGGCGCAGCTACTCGGCGCCCTGCAACGGCACTTCCGGCGGCCGTCGCGGCGGCGCCTGGCCTGGCAGCGGGCAGCGCGGGACGCCGCTGCCCAGCACGCAATTGACGCAGCAGCTTGGCGCCGAGGGCGGCTCCGCGACCGGCGCCGGCGGCGTCACCGCGCCCAGCTCCGCCAGTTCCTCCTGCGGCCGCAGCACCAGCGCCGCCACCCAGTCCTGGCGGTTGAAGTCACAGGCCTGGGGCATGTCCGGTGAACACGGCAAATCCCCTTCCGCGCGCTGCGGCAGGTTCCACAGGCGGTTCTCGGCATTCGTCTGCAGGATGCGCAGGGTCACCGCCTGCTGCACGTTGCCGCCGACCAGGTACACCCGGCCCGGCTCGCGCGAGACCACCACGTCGCAGTGCATCGGCACGCCGCCGTTGCCGGCCTCCAGCAGCTTGCGCAGCCCGGCCGGCCCCAGCACCTGCCCGGCGCGCGCGTAGCACAGCAAGTCACCGGCCTGCAGCGACGCGTCCTGCGGTGTCTGCAGCCGGTACGGGCTGGCGGCCGGATCGCGCAGCGCGGCGCGCACGTAATCGGCGTGGCTGGCGGAGGCGCGGAACCCGGGCACCCCGGCACGCTGCATCACCCAGCTCACGAACGCCGCCGACCACGGGGTGTCCACCACGAAGGCGCGGCAGCCCAGCCCCGGGAACTCCAGCCGCATCGCCGCGACCTGGCAATCGCCGGCACCGGGCTTGAACGCCATCCCCGGCAGCAGGCCGCTGGCCTGCCAGTAGAACGCCACCCGCCGCCACGGCGCGCCGCCGTCCTGCAGGCCGCGGTCCTCGGCTTCGTAGGCGGTCAGGCTGGCCAACCGGCCCTCGGTGTCGATGAAGGGGCGGTTCCAGCGCAGCGATTCCGCGCAGGCCACCGCGGCGATACGGGTGGCCACCTGCGGGGCCTGTTGCCGCGCGGCAAGCTCGGGGCACCCATCGCCGGGCGCGGCCACGGCCGCACCGGAGGCGAACAGCAGGGCCAGCCCCAGCAGCAGCACTGGCAGGCGGCGCATCCGTGCGAAGCTCGGCATCGATCACTCCTCGGCAGGGTCGGCCGGCGGTGCCGCGGGCGGCCGCCGGGTCTTCCGGATAGCGTACCCCGGGGCGAGGAGCGGACGCGCCGGGCGTCAGCCGCCGCGCTTGACGTGCCGCATCAGGCGCCGCTTCTTGGCGACCTGGCGCTCGGTCAGTTCGTTCTTCTTGCCTTCGTACGGATTGCTGCCCTCGCGGAACACGAAGCGGATCGGGGTACCGACCAGCTTGAAGCGCTTGCGGAAGAAGTTCTCGAGGTAGCGTTGGTAGGTGCCGCTGAGGGTCTTCAGGCGGCTGCCGTGGACGATGAAGGTGGGCGGCGACTCCCCGCCCGGATGGGCGAAGCGCAGCTTGGCCACGTGCCCGCGCACCACCGGCGGCGGGTTCGCGGCATACGCCGCTTCGACTGCGCGGGTCACCTCGGAGGTGCTGAACGCATGGGTGGCCGAGGCATGCGCGCGGTGGATGGCGCGGAACAGCTCGCGCAGGCCGGAGCCGTGCAGCGCGGAAATGCGCACGCGTTCGGCCCAGTCAACGAACCCCAGCTTGCGCGCGGCCAGCGCCTCGGCCTGCTGGCGTTCGTAGTCGCTGCGGCCGTCCCACTTGTTGAGCACCACCACCAGCGCGCGCCCGGCGTCCAGCACCGCGCCGAGCACGGTGGCGTCCTGGTCGGTCACGCCCTCGCTGGCATCCAGCATCAGCACCGCGACCTGGCACTGCTCGATCGCCTGCAGGGTCTTGACCGCCGAGAACTTCTCCACCGCCTCCTCGACCCGCGCCCGCCGGCGCAGGCCGGCGGTGTCGATCAGGCGGTACTTGCGGCCATCGCGCTCGAGGTCCACCGCAATGGAATCGCGGGTGGTGCCGGGCACTTCCGAGGCGATCATCCGCTCCTCGCCGAGGATGCGGTTGACCAGGGTGGACTTCCCGACGTTGGGGCGGCCCACGAAGGCGATGCGGATGCGCCCGGGGTCGTCGTCCAGGGTCTCCGCGCTGCCAGCCTCCGGCAGCAGGGCCGCCACCCGCGCCAGCAGCACGTCGATCCCGGTGCGGTGCGCGCTGGAGACCGCCAGCACATCGGAGAACCCGTAGCGGGCGAACTCGGACAGCGCCGCGCGGACGTCGATGCCATCGGTCTTGTTGACCACCAGCAGGGTCGGCTTGGCCAGCTTGCGCAGCCAGCGCAGGATGTCGTCGTCCAGCGCCGAGCTGCCCTCGCGGCCGTCCACGATGAACAGCACCAGGTCGGCCTCTTCCGCCGCCGCCCGCGACTGGCGCGCGGTGGCGCCGGCCAGGCCTTCGTCCTCGCCGGCGATGCCGCCGGTATCCACCAGCACGAACGGCCGGCCTTCCAGCAGCCGGCACACGCCGTAGTTGCGGTCGCGGGTGACGCCGGGCTCGTCGTGCACCAGCGCATCGCGGCTGCGGGTCAGCGCGTTGAACAGGGTGGATTTGCCGACGTTGGGGCGCCCGACGAGGGCGACGAGGGGAAGCATGGGCACGTACCTTCAGGAACGGATGCCGGCGGGACATCCGGGGATCGAATGCGACAGCGGCCCCGGCAGGGTAGCCGGAGCCGCAGATCGGGGCCAGCCGCGCGGGCCGGCGCGACGGGTCACTGCTGCAGCGCGAACGCGGTCAGCTTGCCATCGACGCTCTGCACCACCACGGTGCCGTTGGCTTCGACCGGCTTGCCGGTCACCGCCGCGCCCACCTTGCTGCGCGCGGCGAAGGCGCCGTCGTTGAGGCGCAGCCAGTGGACCACGCCCTCGTAATCGCCCACCACCGCGTAGTCGCCCTGCACGGTCGGGGCCGAGACGTTGCGGTTGAGCAGGCCGGACTGCTGCCACAGGCTGCCGCCGCTGTTCTTGTCCAGCCCGACCACGTTGCCATTCTTGTCGGTGACGACCACCGCCGAGTTGCTCAGGCCCAGCCCGCGCACGCCGCCGTGCTCGCTGTCCCACAGCACCTGGCCGCGTGGGCCGTCGATCGCCACGGTGTGGTTCTTGAAGCTGGTGGCGAACAGCACGGTGCCGTCCAGCACCGCCGCGCCGTCCACGTCGGCCATGCGCTCCAGCTCGCTGCGGCCGTCGGGCTCGGCCACCGCCACGCTCCAGCGCTCGCTGCCGTCGCTGGCGCTGAGCGCGGTCAGGGTGCCGTTGTCGCCCGGCACGAACAGGATGCCC
>JBKBXH010000179.1:0-3623 GCA_046313655.1 Thermomonas sp.
CCCACGCCGGCGATCCTGCTGGAGCCGGTGGGGCGCAACACCGCGCCTGCCATCGCCGCCGCCGCGCTGCAGGCGATGGCCGCGGGCGACGACCCGCTGCTGCTGGTGCTGCCCTCCGACCACGTGGTGCGCGATGCCACCGCATTCCAGGCCGCCGTGCGCGCGGCGATGCCGGCGGCCGAGGCAGGCATGCTGGTGACGTTCGGGATCGTGCCCGCCGCGCCGGAAACCGGCTTCGGCTACATCCAGGCCGAGCGCGGCGGCGCGGAAGGCGTGCGCCGGGTGCTCCGCTTCGTGGAGAAGCCCGATGCCGCCACCGCGCAGGCCTATCTCGATGCCGGCGGCTATTACTGGAACAGCGGCATGTTCCTGCTGCTGGCCTCGCGCTACCTGCAGGAACTGCAGCGCTTCCGTCCCGACATCCTCGCCGGCGTGCGCGCCGCGTTCGCCGCCGCCGCGCGCGATGGCGACTTCATCCGGCTGGACAAAACCGCGTTCGCGGCCTGCCCCGCGGATTCCATCGACTACGCGGTGATGGAAAAGACCGACGCGGCCGCGGTGCTGCCGGTGGACATCGGCTGGAACGACGTCGGGTCGTGGTCGGCGCTGTGGGAAGTGAGCGCGCAGGATGCCGACGGCAACGCCCACCACGGCGACGTGATCGCGATCGACAGCCGCAACAGCTATGCCTACGCGCGCCGGCTGGTGGCGCTGGTCGGCGTGGATGACCTGGTGGTGGTGGAAACCGACGACGCGGTGCTGGTGGCGCGCAAGGACAGGGTGCAGCAGGTCAAGGACGTGGTGGCGCGGCTGAAGGCCGAGGCGCGCCCGCAGGCAGTGCTGCACCGCGAAGTGCACCGCCCCTGGGGCAGCTACGACTCGGTCGACATCGGCGACGGCTTCCAGGTCAAGCGCATCAAGGTCAAGCCCGGCGCGCGGCTTTCGCTGCAGTCGCACACCCGCCGCGCCGAGCACTGGGTGGTGGTGCGCGGCACCGCCCGCGTGACGCGCGACAACGACGTGTTCGAGCTGTTCGCCAACCAGAGCACCTACATCCCGATCGGCGCCAGGCACCGGCTGGAGAACCCGGGCAGCGAGATGCTGGAGCTGGTCGAGGTGCAGTCCGGCGACTACCTGGGCGAGGACGACATCGTCCGCTACGAGGACGTGTACGGCCGCGCCTGAGGCGCTGGCGGCGGGCGCTCGCGCGTGCTAGCCTGCGCGCCTCGTGCCACCATCCGGGGAGAGGATTGCATGAAGCGCGTTTTCGCCGCCTGCGTTGCGGCATCGCTGGCGTTGCCGGCCCAGCACGCCCGCGCCGGCGTGTATGCGGACGACCTGGGCAAGTGCCTGGTGTCGTCCACCAGCGATGCCGACAAGGCCCTGCTGGTGAAGTGGATCTTCTCGGCGATCGCGCTGCAGAAGGACATCGCGCCCTACACCCGCATGCCGGCCGAGGTGCGCACCGACATCAACAAGCAGACCGCCGGCCTGTACATGCGCCTGCTCACCGAGACCTGCCGCAGCCAGACCGCGACCGCCTTCAAGTACGAGGGCCAGGCCGCGATCGCCAGCGCGTTCCAGCTGCTGGGCCAGGTGGCGTCGCAGGGCATCTTCAGCGACCCGGCGGTCGAGGCCGGGATGGGCGAGCTCACCCAGTATTTCGATGCCGACAAGCTCTCGCAGGTGCTGGACGCCGGCAAGTAGCCGCGCGCAAGCGCGCCCCGCCCGACCCGGGGCGGGGCGGGGCGTTGCCGCGAGGCGGGCGCTCACCCCAGCGTCGCCAGCCAGTCGTCGTCGCTGCCTTCGGGGATGTCGGCCATCAGCGCGGTGCTGAGGTAGCGCTCGCCGGTGTCGGGCAGCATGGCCAGCAGCACGCTGCCGGCCGGGGCCTCCTGTGCCAGTGCCAGCGCGGTGGCGGCGGTGCCGCCGGCGGAGATGCCGACGAACAGCCCTTCCTCGGTGGCCAGCCGGCGCGCGGTGGCGATGGCGTCGTCGTCGGTGACGGTGCGCAGCTCGTCGGCCACGCCGCGGTTGAGCACCTCCGGCACGAAGTCGGGGGTCCAGCCCTGGATCTTGTGCGGCTGCCAGGTGTCGCCCTTCAGCAGGGCCGCGCCGGCCGGTTCGGTGGCGACGATGCGCATGTCCGGGCGCGCCGCCTTCAGCATTTCGCCGACCCCGGTGAGGGTGCCGCCGGTGCCCCAGCCGCTGACGAACACGTCCAGCCGGCGCCCGGCGAAGTCGCGCAGGATCTCGGCGGCGGTGGTGTTGCGGTGGAAGGCCGGGTTGGCCGGATTGGTGAACTGGCTGGCGAGGAACCAGCCGTGCCGTTCGGCCAGCTCGCGCGCCTTGCGCACCATGCCGCTGCCGCGTTCGGCGGCCGGGGTCAGGATGACCTTGGCGCCGTAGGCGCGCATCAGCTTGCGGCGCTCGACCGAGAACGTCTCGCTCATCACCGCGACGAACTTGTAGCCGCGCGCCGCGGCCACCATTGCCAGCGCGACGCCGGTGTTGCCGGAGGTGGCCTCGACGATGGTGGCGCCCGGCTGCAGCAGGCCGCGGCGCTCTGCATCCAGCACGATGGCCAGCGCGAGGCGGTCCTTGACCGAGCCGCCGGGATTGAACGACTCCACCTTCACGTACACGCTGGCGTGCGCCGGTGCCAGCCGCTGCAACTTGACGATGGGGGTGTGGCCGATGGTGTCGAGGATGCTGTCGTACAGCGCCATGGGGATGTCCTTGGGAGGCAGGGAAGAGGGAGAGGAAAGTCAGGAGTGTGCCGGGGCCGCCATCATGCGGCGGCGGCGAGCGCGGTATCGGGCGGGCCGACCAGCGGCGATGCGCCGAACCAGTGCAGGCGCCCGGCCAGTGCGGCGACGTCGCCGACCACCAGCAGCGCGGGGGCCTGGATCGCGTGCGCCTGCGCCAGCTCCGCCAGCGCACCGAGGCTGCCGGTGAGCACCCGCTGCTGCGGCAGGCTGCCGCGCTCCACCAGCGCGAACGGGGTGGATGGCGGGCGGCCGTGCGCCAGCAGCGCATCGCGCAGGCGCGCCAGCCCGGCCACGCCCATGTAGAACACCAGGGTCTGCCCGGGCTGCGCCAGCGCGCCCCAGTCGTGTTCGGGGTCGCCGCTGCAGGCATGCGCGGTGAGCAGGTGCAGCGACTGCGCGTGCGCACGGTGGGTGAGCGGGATGCCAGCGTAGGCGGCGCAGGCCAGCGCCGCGGTGATGCCGGGCACCACTTCGTAGTCGATCCCGTGCGCGCGCAGCAGTTCCAGTTCCTCGCCGCCGCGCCCGAACACGAACGGATCGCCGCCCTTCAGCCGCACCACGTGCTTGCCGGCGCGCGCCAGCTCGAGCATAAGGGCATGGATGCGCTGCTGGGTGGCGTGGTGGTCGCCGCCGATCTCTTTGCCGACCGCGATCCGCTCGGCATCGCGCCGCGCCAGTGCCAGCACCTCCGCGCTGACCAGGCGGTCGTGCAGGATCACGTCGGCCTGGTTCAGCACGCGCAGCGCGCGCAGGGTGAGCAGGCCGGGATCGCCGGGGCCGGCGCCGACCAGCGAGACCCGCCCGTGCGCGGCCGGGGCGTCGCCGGCGAGGGCCTGCTCCAGCGCCTGCCGC
>JBKBXH010000180.1:0-3622 GCA_046313655.1 Thermomonas sp.
CAACGCCTGCGGTTTTTCCGGGCTGACCAGGATCAGGCCGCCGTTGCGTTGCGGCAGCAGCAAGGCCTGGGGCTGCGATGTCAGCAGGCAGAACGCCCGGCTGCGGTTGCGCAGGAGGCAGATGCCCATGGTGAGTCCGGGGAAGTTGAAGCCGAACAGGCGCAGCATCGGCTTGTATTCGGTGTGTTCGTCGAGGTTCACGATCCGGGCCTTATCGAGCGCGAGGTCGCTGATCGCGACTTTCCGCGCGAACAGCAACGCCCCGGCGACCAGCAGCCTGTCGCCTTCGATCCTGACCTGCCGGTGCGCGAGCATCGACAGCAGGCCAGCGGGCAACAACGCCGTGCCGAACAGTTTCATGACCCACCACGGCACCGGATTCGTGGGGGATTGCACGTGTGATCCGCCGAGGAAGGCGAAAAGCAGCAACAAAGCCCACAGCCCGAGCAGGGCCGGCCATGTCCACGGCGCCATCGGCGCTAGCGGAAAATCCTGCCTGCCAGTGGCCGGCTTCATCGTCAGCGCGCCTTGACCCAGGCGGCGACGTCATCGACCAGCGTCGGATCGACATGCCCCGGCTGCGCGTACTCGGCCAGCGAGCCTTCGCCTTCGCCGGGGATGCCGAGGTGGTTGAGCGCGGGGTACAGCTTGAACGCGACCTTGGGGTCGCCGTCGAACGCCTCGCGCCAGGCCTGCCAGTCGGCATCCACCACCTGGATGTCGCGTCCGCCCTGCAGCATCAGCATCGGCAGTGCCACCCGCCGTGCCTCGGCCACCGCATCCACGCTGTCGATGCTGCGCCAGTAGCCGGCCGGCTGGCCCATCACGGTGCGGGTCGCGGCCGGCGTGGCGGGGTCGCGGGTCTGCCGCACCTGCGCGATCAGCGTGTTGATCGCCACGCGCTCGGCATCGCTGATCTTGCCGTCGTCCAGCACCGCCATCCGCCGGTTCTGTTCGATCACGATGTCCAGCAGCGGGCGCGCCGGCGCCGCCAGCAGCACCAACCCCTTGACGTGGCCGGACAGCGCGGCGATCCGCGGCGCCAGCATCCCGCCCTGGCTGTGGCCGAGCACGAATACGCGCTTGGGGTCGATGCCGTCGGTCTTTCGCAGCGCGTCCACCGCCAGCACGCCATCGAAGGTGGTTTCATCGTCCACGCCGAAGTCGCCGCCCGCGAATTCCTCGGGATGCGCCTTGGTGCGTTTTTCGTAGCGCAGCACCGCGATGCCCTGCGCGGCCAGGCCGCGGGCGATGTCGAGGAACGGCTTGTTCGGGCCGATGGTCTCGTCGCGATCATGCGCGCCGGAGCCATGCACCAGCACGATGGCGGGGAAGGGGCCGCCGCCCTTGGGCATCGCCAGCGTGGCGGGCAGTGCGCGGGCGCCGTCGCCGATCGCCATTTCGCGCTCGGTGTAGGGCGCATCCGCCGCCACCGCCGGGTCCGGCGCAGGCGTCGCCTGCGCGGGTTGCACCAGGAAGCCGGCGATCTTGCCGTCGGTGCCGATGGCGAACTTGGCCACCAGCTCGGCCTTCTCGAAATGCAGCGGCACCTGCACCACCGCGCTGTCGCCCTGCATGGCGGTGGCGGCGTCGCCGCGTCCGGTGGCCTTGCCCATCTGCACGGGCAGGGATTCCCAGACCGCCTTCAGCTTGTCGGCGGGCACCGCCTCGGCCATGCGCGGCGTGAACAGCGCTTCGACCTTGGCGTAATCGCCGGCATCCATCAGGTCCAGCGCCTGCCGGGCGAGCGCGGCGGGGGCGGCGGACTGCGCGTGGGCCGCGCCGGCCAAGGCAAGCGCGCCGGCCAGCAGCGCGCGGTGCAGGGAACGGCGGGGATGTGCGGGGCGGTTCATTCGGGATCGTCCTCGGTGGGAGTGCGTGGCGACGGCAGCCGCCCGGCCTTGCGCAGCGCGTCGCGCAGCACGTATTCGATCTGCGCGTTGAGGCTGCGCAGCTCGTCGTCGGCCCAGCGCTGCGCCGCCGCCAGGATCTCGGCGTTGATGCGCAGCGGATAGGCTTTCTTCTCGCTCACGGCCTGACGTCGCCGGGTTCAGTACAGGGTGCCGGCATTGACGATCGGCTGGGTGGCGCGCTCGCCGCACAGCACGACCAGCAAGTTGCTGACCATCTGCGCCTTGCGCTCCTCGTCCAGCGCGACCACGCCGTTTTTCTGCAGTTCGGCCAGCGCCATCTCCACCATGCCCACCGCACCGGCGACGATGCGGGTGCGCGCGGCGATGATCGCGTTCGCCTGCTGCCGCTGCAGCATCGCCTGCGCGATCTCCGGGGCGTAGGCGAGGTGGCTGATGCGCGCGTCCAGCACCTGCACGCCGGCGTCGGCCAGGCGCTCGGCGAGTTCCTCGCGCAGGTGCTGCGAGACTTCCGCGGCGTGGCTGCGCAGGGCGATCTGGCCGTCCTCGTGCTGGTCGTAGGGATAGCTGGTGGCCATCGTGCGCAGCGCGGATTCCGACTGGATGTGCACGAAGCTCTCGTAGTCGTCCACGTTGTAGACCGCCTCCGAGGCGTCCACCACCTGCCATACGATGACCGCGGCGATCTCGATCGGGCTGCCGTCCAGTTCGTTGACCTTGAGCTTGCCGGACTCGAAGTTGCGCACGCGCAGCGAGACCTTCTTCTTGGCGTAGAAGGGATTGTTCCAGCGCAGGCCGTTGTCCTTGGCGGTGCCGACGTAGCGGCCGAACAGGCTGAGCACCGCCGCCTGGTTGGGTTCGACCATGTACAGCCCGCCCAGGCACAGCAGGGCGCCGCCGGCCAGCAGCACGCCGGCGAGGAGTTGCGGCCACAGCTGGAACTGCAGGGCGGTCACCAGCAGCCAGGCACCGACGCCGGTGGCCAGCAGCAGGATCAGCAGCATCGGGATGCCGGGCAGGGAACGCAGCGGAATTTCTTTCATGGGCGTGCTCGGTCGGGGTTCGGATGAATTGATATCAATTTGATATCAAAACCGCAACTGCCTGCCGACGAACGGTCGCCGGGGGCCCGGCGGCGGGCGCGTTCAGGGCTGCTGCGGGACGAGGTAAGCCAGCGGGGCCGGGCGGGATTCGCCGCTGGCGTACAGGCCGGCGCCGCCGGCGCTCCAGCCCAGCGCCTCGGCCTGCGGGATCAGCGGCACGTCGTGGCTTTCCGGCGCGCGGGCCACCGCCGCGGCCCAGCCTTCGCCCTCCTCGCGCCGGTAGAACAGCACGCTGCCGTAGGTCAGCACCGCCAGCGTGCGGCGATCGGGGGAGATGTCGGCGGCGGTCACCTGCGAGAACAGCGCGGCCATCTTCGGATCTTCCTGGCGCAGCTGCGGCCCGACCTGCGGGACGCCGGCCAGGCGTCCGATCCGGCGCGCTTCCTGCACCCGTCCGTGCGGGTCGGCCAGAGGCAGGCTGAACAGCTCGGGCGGGGTGCGCTTCTTGGAAATCAGCAGCACCTGGCCCAGCACCGGGTCCACCGCCACCGCCTCGCAGTCGCGCGAGCCGTCCGGCCAGCGCGCGGGGATCGACCACGCCGGGGTCAGGGTGCCATCGGCCAGCACCGCCGGCTCCTCGAACACGTGCAGCACGAAATCGCGGCGGTGGCCGCCGTTGTCGCCGGTGTCGGCCAGCAGCAGGTAGTG
>JBKBXH010000181.1:0-3606 GCA_046313655.1 Thermomonas sp.
GTTCCCGTTCGATCCCGCCGCGCTGGACGCGGTGGTGCTCAGCCACGCCCATATCGACCACTGCGGGCGCCTGCCGCGGCTGGCGATGGCCGGCTTCCGCGGGCCGATCTACGCCCAGGCCGCCACCGCCGACCTGCTGCCGATCATGCTGCTGGATTCGGCCTCGCTGCAGGAAAGCGACGCCGAGCGCGCCAACCGCCGGCGCCGGCCGGGGCAGCCGCAGGCGATGCCGCTGTACACCCGCGAGGACGTGCAGCGCACGCTGGAACGGGTGCGGCCGCTGCCCTACGGCGCGCATCCGGCGCTGCTGCCGGGGATCGACCTGGTCCTGCGCGATGCCGGCCACATCCTCGGCTCGGCCAGCGTGGAGCTGCGCGCGGACGGCCGCACCCTGGTGTTCTCCGGCGACCTCGGCATGCGCGGCACCCCGATCCTGCGCGACCCCGAGCCGGTGCCCGCGGCCGACCTGCTGCTGATGGAATCCACCTACGGCGACCGCAACCACCGCGACCGCGGCGCCACCGTGCAGGAGCTGGGCGAGATCCTGCATGCGGCCTGGCGTGACGGCGGCAACGTGCTGATCCCGGCGTTCGCGGTGGGGCGCACCCAGGAACTGCTGTACTGGTTCGCCCGCCACTGGGACGACTGGGGCATGGCGCGCTGGCGGATCTTCCTCGACAGCCCGATGGCCTCGAAGGTGGTGCAGGTGTACGACCGCCACCACGAACTGTTCGACGCCGAGGCGCGCGCGGCGTGGCGCGGCACCCCCAACCCGTTCCGGCTGCCGAACCTGCACGTCACCGAATCGGTGGAGGAGTCGATGGCGATCAACCGCATCCACGGCGGGGCGATCGTGATCGCCGGCAACGGCATGGCCAACGGCGGCCGCATCCTGCACCACATGCGCCAACACCTGCCGCATCGCCAGACCCGGATCGTGTTCGTCGGCTACCAGGCCGAGGGCACGCTCGGGCGGCGGCTGGTGGACGGCGCGCGCTGGGTGCGCATCCACGGCCACGACGTGCAGGTGCACGCGCAGCGGCACACCGTCGGCGGGCTGTCCGCGCATGCCGACCAGCAGGGGCTGCTGGACTGGTACGCGGGGTTCTCCGCACCGCCGCCGCTGGCGCTGGTGCACGGCGAGGAGCGCGCGCGCGAGGCGCTGGCCGGGGAGATCCTGACCCGTCACGGCGTGCAGGCGGTGCTGCCGCGCCCGGGGCTGGTGCTGGACGCCTGATGCCGGGGTTCGGCCGCGGCGCGGGATTCCTGCTGCTGGCGCTGCTGGCCGAGGTCGCCGGCACCGTGGGCGGGTTCGGCTCGTCGGTGTTCTTCGTGCCGATCGCGAACTTCTATTTCGACTTCCAGTCGGTGCTCGGCATCACCGCGCTGTTCCACCTGGCCAGCAACCTGAGCAAGCTCGGGCTGTTTCGCGCCGGGATCGACCGCGGCCTGCTGCTGCGGCTGGGCGTGCCCGCGGTGGCCTGCGCTGTGTTGGGCGGGCTGGCCTCGGCCGCGCTCGACACCCGCTGGCTGACCGCGGTGCTGGCGCTGTTCCTGCTCGCGCTCAGCGGCTGGATGCTGCTGCGTCCGCGTTGGACGGTGCGCGCGAGCACCGGCAACGCGGTGCTGGGCGGGGTGTTGTCCGGCGGCATGGCCGGGCTGGTGGGCACCGGCGGCGCGGTGCGCGGCATCACCATGGCCGCGTTCGACCTGCGCAAGGAGGTGTTCGTGGCGACCTCGGCGGCGATCGACCTGGCGATCGACCTCAGCCGCGGCGTGGTGTACGCGCGCAACGGCTACATCCACGCCCATGACCTGGTGTGGGTGCCGCTGCTGGCGGTGGTGGCGC
Source organism: Thermomonas sp. (assembly GCA_046313655.1). Taxonomy (GTDB): domain Bacteria; phylum Pseudomonadota; class Gammaproteobacteria; order Xanthomonadales; family Xanthomonadaceae; genus Thermomonas. Next base: position 1,850 of record JBKBXH010000181.1, read on the forward strand.
TGGCCGGCACCTGGCTGGGCCGGCGCATCCTGGCGCGGCTGCCGCAGGCGTTGTTCCGCCGCATCGCGCTGCTGCTGGTGTTCGCGATCGGCCTGCTGACCCTGTGGCAGGCCGCCGCCGGTTGAGCGCTCAGCGCCGGCGCGCGCCACCTGCGCCGGACAGCAGGATCAGCCCGCCGACCAGCCCGATGTTCTTCATAAAATGCAGCAGCTGCGCGGCCTGCGCGCTGCCGGAGAACTTCCAGAACGGATGGCTGAGCGCGGCGTCGGCCAGCAAGGCGGCGGCCGCCAGCAGCGCCAGCGCGCGCAACTGCCAGCCGGCGGCCAGCAGTACGCCCAGCAGCACCTCGCCGGCGCTGACCAGCAGGCTGCCATTCGGGATCGGCGCCCCGTGCAGCGCCTGCCACAGGCGGAAGCCGCCGGCGACGATGAACACGGCGGCCAGCAGCCATTGCGCGAGGCGGGTTTCGAGCTTCATAGGGCGTCTTATTGCGGGGCTGGATGCGTGGAAGCTGAAGATTGGCATGCGCGCGCGCGCCAGGAAAGCCGGCGTGGCCGGCGATTGGGGTAGAATGGCGGCGTTCTGCGCACGGCTGATCCCCCTTCCTCCGCGAAGGTCGCGTTTTTCCTGATCAAGCCGGCCGCCTTCCGCGGCTTTCTTCCCCGTACGCCTTTCGTCGCGCAGACACGGCCCGGAATCCCGGCGTCGTGCCATGCATGCCCGCGGCGCGGTTCGACAGGAACGCCCGGGTGGTTCGCGCCGCGTGCGCGTGCCGTTCCTCAGGAGTGTTCCCGATGTCGTTTGAATCCCTGGGCCTTGCGCCCGCGTTGCTGCGCGCGCTGGCCGAGCAAGGCTATGCCACCCCGACTCCGATCCAGGCCCAGGCGATCCCGCTGGTGCTGGCCGGGCACGACGTGCTGGGCGGTGCCCAGACCGGGACCGGCAAGACCGCCGCGTTCGGCCTGCCGCTGCTGCAGAAGCTGGCGGAACTGCCCAAGCCCGAAGGCCTGCGCCGGCCGCGGGTGCTGGTGCTCACCCCCACCCGCGAACTGGCGGTGCAGATCACCGACAACCTGCGCGCCTATGCCAAGCACCTGCGCATCAACGTCACCTCGCTATTCGGCGGCGTGGGCATGCAGCCGCAGGTGGAGGCGTTCCGGCGCGGCGTGGACGTGCTGGTGGCCTGCCCCGGGCGCCTGATCGACCACCTCGAACGCGGCACCTGCAAGCTCGGCGACGTGCGCATGCTGGTGCTGGACGAGGCCGACCGCATGCTGGACATGGGCTTCCTGCCCTCGATCAAGCGGGTGATGAAGCACGTGCCGGCGCAGCGGCAGACGCTGCTGTTCTCGGCCACCTTTGAGCCGCGGATCAAGGCGCTGGCGCTGGAGTTCATGCAGGACCCGCAGCAGGTGCAGGTGGCCGCGCAGAACACCGTGGTCGAGACCATCAGTCATCATGCGCATCCGGTGGACGCGGCCAAGAAGCGCGACCTGCTGATCGACATCCTGGCCCGCCGCCACGCCGACCAGGTGCTGGTGTTCGGCAAGACCAAGCACGGCTGCAACCGCCTGGCCGAGCAACTGGAGAAGGCCGGGCTGCCGGCGCTGGCGATCCACGGCAACAAGAGCCAGGCCGCGCGCCAGAAGGCGCTGTCGGAGTTCAAGAGCGGCAAGACCCGGATCCTGGTCGCCACCGACGTGGCCGCGCGCGGGCTGGACATCCCGCAGCTGCCGCTGGTGATCAACCACGACCTG
>JBKBXH010000182.1:0-3590 GCA_046313655.1 Thermomonas sp.
CCGTCCTCGACGTTGGCGTACACCGTCCCCGCCGGATCGCGCAACAATCTGTACACGCCGGTTCCTGGCTTGTCTCCGAGTGTTTCCGGCAGACCGTCATTGATTGCGCGCCAGGTTTCCCCGCCGTCCTCGCTTTTGTACACGCCAGCGTCGATTCCGGCGAAGAGATCGGTCTCGACCGTCTCGAAGCGCGTCTGACGGCCGAGCGTACGATCGACGAGCAGGAACGCTGGGAACATATGCAGAAGCAGATGGGCGACTGATCGTCGTCATCCCGGTGTTGGAAGAAGCCCGCGAAAGCGGGCTTTTTCGTACCCGCGTCCGTGCGGAAACATCGGACTACTGCAGTTCGCGCAGATCCAGCCGGCGCAGGTGCGGGGCCAGGCGCGCGGTGGTGGCGACCACCGCCAGGGTGACGCAGCCGCCCACGATGATCGCCGGCACCAGCCCCAGCAGGCGCGCCATCACGCCGTCGTAGAAGGCGCCCAGCTCGTTCGACGAGCTGATGAAGATGCCGTTGATCGAGGACACCCGCCCGCGCATGTCGTCGGGCGTCACCAGCTGCATGATGGTCGAACGCAGCACCACCGAGATGCCGTCGCACATCCCGTACAGGACCAGCAGCGCGGTGGACAGCCACAGCTGCCGCGACAGCGCGAACGCGATCGTGCACAGGCCGAAGCCGGCCACCGCCAGCAGCAGCACCCGCCCCGCGTGGCGCTGCAGCGGGTGGTGGGTGAGCCACAGCGCGATCGCGATCGAGCCCAGCGCCGGGGCCGCGCGCAGCACGCCCAGCGCCTCCGGCCCGGCGTGCAGGATGTCCTTGATGAAGGCCGGTAGCATCGACACCGCACCGCCCAGCAGCACCGAGAACATGTCCAGCGCCATCGCCCCCAGCATCACCTGGTTGCTGGCCACGAAGCGCGCGCCTTCCGCGATGCTGGCGAAGATCGGGCTGCGCTGCTGCGGCCGCGGCGGCTCGGTCACCGGCATTGCCAGCAGGGTGGCGCTTGCCAGCAGCGCCAGCACGGTGCCGGTGGCGAACGCCGCGCCGGCGCCCAGTGCGCCCACCAGCACCCCGCCCAGCGCCGGGCCGAGCACCAGCCCGCCCTGGAACACCACGCTGCCGAGGCTGGCCCCGCGCGCGAAGTGTTCGCGCCGCAGCACCCGCGCGAACAGCGCGTTGTACACCGGCCCGAGGAAGGAGCGCCCGATGCCGCCCACCGCGACGGCGAGATAGATCGGCCAGGTGCTGTTGTGCAGCGCCAGCACGCCGCTCGCGGCCAGGGCCAGCACGCCGGCATTGAGCGCCAGCAGGGCGCAGGCCGCGGCGCCCAGCTTGCGGCGCGGCAGGTGGTCCACCAGATAGCCGGAGAACGGCGCGATGCAGAAATACGGCACCACTTCCGCCAGCCCCACCAGTCCCAGCGCCAGCGGATCGCGGGTGAGCACGTAGATATGCCAGCCCACCGCCACCGCCACCACCTGGTAGGAGAGCAGGGTGCAGATGCGGTACAGCATCAGCCAGCGGAAGCCGGCGCTGTGCAGGGGCGAGGCGTCCTCCAGCAGGGTCCCGGCGCCGGCGCTCATGCGGCGCTGGCGGCCTGCGCGCGTTCGCGGATGAAGGCGAGCAGGGCGGCGAGGCCGTTGCTGCGGGTGGGCGACAGGTGCCGGGCCAGGCCGATGGCGGCGATGTAGTCCGGCGCGGTGGCCAGGATCTCGGCCGCGCTGCGGCCCGAGTACACCCGCAGCGCGAGGTACACCAGCCCGGACACGATGGCCGAATCGCTGGCGGCATGGAACACCAGCCGCCCGGCGTCGCCCTCGGCCACGATCCACACCAGCGACTGGCAGCCGTGCAGGCGGTGCTCGTCCGTCTTCCAGGCGTCGGGGAAGGGCGGCAGCTTGCGTCCGAGGTCGATCAGGTACTGGTAGCGCTCCGACCAGTCGCCGAAGAACGCGAATTCCTCCGCGATCGCGGCCTGCGCCTCGGCGGCGGTGGGTTCGAGGGGGAAGGGGGAATCGGTCACGACAGGGATTCTCTGAGGTTCGTCATTCCCGCGAAGGCGGGAATCGCTCTTGAGGCAGTTCGTGATGATCCATCCCAAGATTCCGAAGCGATTCCCGCCTTCGCGGGAATGACGGCAAAGCTAGGCACGCTTCCACCTGACGCCCTGCGGCGTGTCCTCCAGCAGGATGCCTTCGTCGGCCAACTGCTGGCGGATCGCGTCGGCGCGGGCGAAGTCGCGCGCCTGCTTGGCCGCAATGCGCTCGTCGATCAGCGCCTGGATGCGGGCGTCATCGTCGCTGCCCGCACCGCGCGCGAACCACGCGGCCGGGTCCTGCTGCAGCAGGCCGAGCGCGCTGCCCGCGCCCAGCAACTGCGCCTTCAGCGCGGCTTTTTCCTCGTTGGGGACGGCCTTGCGCGCCTCGCCGGCGATGCGCGCGATTTCCGCCAGCGCCGCGGGGGTGTTGAGGTCGTCGCACAGCGCGGCCTCGACGCTGGCCGGGATCGCCGCCACGGCCTCCACATCGGCCAGGTCGCGCAGGGTGCCGTACAGCCGGTCGAGGGTGCGCACCGACTGCTCGATCAGGCCGTCCGACCACTCCAGCGGCTGCCGGTAGTGCGCGGAGAGCAGGGCGTAGCGCAGGGCTTCCGGCGGGTGCGCCTGCACCAGTTCGTGCACGCGCTGGATGTTGCCGACCGACTTCGCCATCTTGGCGCCGCCGAAGTTCAGCATGCCGTTGTGCAGCCAGAACCGCGCGAATGGCTTGCCGCCGTGCGCGCACTCGCTCTGCGCCACTTCGTTCTCGTGGTGCGGGAACTGCAGGTCCACGCCGCCGGCGTGGATGTCGATAGTCTGCCCCAGGTGGGCCTCGGCCATCGCCGAGCATTCGATGTGCCAGCCCGGCCGGCCGCGGCCCCAGGGCGAGTCCCAGCCCGGTAGGTCGTCGCTGGAGGGCTTCCACAGCACGAAGTCGCCGGGATCGCGCTTGTAGGGCGCCACTTCGACCCGCGCGCCGGCCAGCATCTCCTCGCGGTCGCGGCGCGACAGCTTGCCGTAGCCGGGGAAGCTGGCCACCGCGAACAACACGTGACCCTCGGCGGCATAGGCGTGGCCGTCGGCGATCAGGCGCTCGATCATCGCGATCATCTGCGGCATGTGCGCAGTGGCCGCCGGCTCGATGTCGGGCGCGAAGGCGCCGCTGACGCCCAGCGCCGCCATGTCCTGCCGGTAGGCGGCGGCGTACTTGTCGGTGATGGTGGCGATCGGCACGCCCAGTTCCTTCGCCGCCGCGTTGATCTTGTCGTCCACGTCGGTGATGTTGCGCGCGTAGCGCAGGTGGCCGAAGCGGCGGCGCAGGAGCGCGGCCAGCACCCCGAACACCACCGGGCCGCGGGCGTTGCCGATGTGCACGTAGTTGTAGACCGTGGGCCCGCACAGGTACATGGTCGGGCCGGCCGGATCCTGCGGCACGAAGGGATCGACCCGGCGGGTCAGGCTGTTGTAGAGGTGCAGGTCCATGGCGGCGTGAGGCATGCGGGGCGCCATTGTAGCGGGGTGCCCGCGGGGTGGTCGCGGCGCGCC
>JBKBXH010000183.1:0-3589 GCA_046313655.1 Thermomonas sp.
GTGCGCAGCACCCGCCCGGTGCGCGTGCCGCCATTGCCCGAGCGCAGGACGATATCCGCAGGCAGTCCGGTAGTGAGTCCTCCGGCATTGGACTGGTCGAAGCGCGTATCCACCCACAGGCTGGACGGATCGATGATCTCCACGACCGACTGGCCCGCCACCAGGGTGGTGCCGGGATCGGCGTTGCGTGCCACCACCAGCCCATCGCTGGGTGCCACCAGCAAGAGGTTGCCGCGCTGCGCCTGTACTGCATCACGCTCCGCCTGCAGCCGGCGCACGTCGTCGCGGGCCGCCATCAGGCTTGCGCTTGCAAGGTCCAGCTCCTGTTGCTTGGCTGACGCAGTTTCCACGCTCACCAGCTGTTGGCTTGCCAGCTTTCCATAGCGTTGCGCCTGTGCCTGGGCATAGGCCTGGCGCGCCTGCGCCTGTCGAAGTGATGCCTGTGCGGCGGAAATTGCAGCCTGCTGCGCTCCCAGGCGGCTCTCCAGGTCCACCGGCGCCATGGCGCCCAATACCTGTCCGGTCCTTACGTGTTCACCCACCTGCACGTCCAGCCGCTGCAGGCGTCCGGCAGAGGTCGGCCCGACCTTGTGGGTATAGCGTGCCTGCACGGTGCCGATTCCGTAAAGCGCCGGCGCGATGCTGCGGTTTTCGACCGTGGTCGTGGTCACTTCAATCGGCGCCATGGGCCCCGAGCGCAGTGCGACATAGGCGAACAGTCCCGCCATCGGCACGATGACCGCCGCGACTGCGCGCGCGCGGCGCGATGGTGGCCGCCAATTCATGGTTGCCTCCGGATGCCGCGCTGGTAAATCGCGTAAACGGCAGGTGCATCGCGCCGGATGCGGCCCACGTCTTCGGCCAGAAGCGCTTGCATGACCAGGCCTTGCACGGTGCCGATGAACAAGGTGGCGGCAGAGATCATATCGAGGCCGGGGTCGAGCTCACCCGTTGCGACGCCCGCTGCGAGACGGCCGCGGAGTCGCTGGGCATACTCCTGCAAAAGCGTCTGCGCCATGCGCTTCGGCAGTGTGTCCCCGGATCGCTGCAGCTCGCCGAAGATCATCCTGGGTACGCCTGGATGGTCCGCGACGAAATCAATGTGCGCCATGAACATGGCCTCTAGCGCCTGCAGTGGATTGGTGGCGGTGCTTGCAGCCTGATCCAGCCGCGCAAGCAAGCGTCCGCTGACCCAGTTCATCACTGCTTCGAGGATGGCGTCCTTCGTGGGGAAGTGTCGGAACAACGCACCCTGGGTGAGGCCCATGCGGTGGGCGATGGCGGCTGTGGTGATATCGCCGGGATTATGTTCGGCGGCCAATGCGACCACGGCTTCCACCGTAGCTGCCCGACGTTCGTCTGCCGGAAGAGGGCGAGGGCGGTTGCGCATGCAGATAAGATAAGTAATTAATTACTTACTAGTATCCTGCACTTCTTGCTCCCTCGCAACCACCCTGCCGTTGTGCCTGTTGGGCCTTGTTCGATGACAATCTGGGTGTCGTCCATGCGCAAAGGCCCGGCAGTGCGCCGGGCCTTTGCGGTTCTGCGCGGACGGTTCCGTCCGCACATGGGGTCGCCTCAATCGCCCTGCCAGCGCAGGCTCAGGGTGTATTCGCGGCCGGGCTGCGGGTACCAGGCGCTGGTCTGGTAGCGGCGGTCGAACAGGTTGTTGAGGTTGCCCTGCAGGGTCCAGCCGCGCGCGAAACGCCATGACAGGCGCGCGTCGAGGGTGGCGTAGCCGCCCACCCGCTGGGTGTTGGCCACGTCGTCCCAGCGTGCGGCTTCGGCGATTCCGGTCAGGCCGAAGCCCCAGTCGCCGGCCTCGCGGTCCAGGTCCAGCCGTGCGCTGCGCGGGGCGCGCCGCGGCAGCTGCCTGCCGTGGTTGCCGCCGGGGCTGAGGTTGCGGGTCTGCAGCCAACCCAGCTGGCCGCGCGCCGACCATGCGGCCCACTGCGCGTCGCCGGTCAGTTCCAGGCCGCGAATGCGCGCGGAATCGAGGTTGGCGGGCAGCCCGAGCGCGGCGTCGTAGGCGATCAGGTCGCGGATGCGGGTCTGGTAGGCGTTGGCCTGCAGGTGCCAGCCGTCGCCCGTGCGTGCCAGCGACAGCTCGCTACTGCGCGCGGCCTCCGGGCGCAGCAGCGGGTTGCTGTAGCCGGGGTAGTACAACTCGTTGAAGGTGGGTGCCTTGAACGCGGTGCCGTGGCTGGCGGTGACGCGCCAGCCGCCGCCCAGGTCACGGCCCCAGGCGAGGTTGCTGGTGGTGTGGCCGCCGAACTGGTCGTTGTCGTCGCGGCGCAGGCTCAGCTGCAGGTTCTGCATCCCCGCCGCCACCGCCGATTCTCCCTGGTACTGCACGAACAGCCCGCGGTTGCCGCGGGTGCGCGCGAACGGCGCCCACGGGTCGGTGACGTCGGCGGCGTCGCGCAGCCAGTCGAAGCCCGCGCTCAGCAGCCGGCCCTTGGCCAGGGTGAGGTCGCCCTGCAGGCTGGCGCTGTCGCGGTGGGTGGCGAAGCGGTTGCTGAAGGCCTTGCCGAGGTAGTTGCTGGAGTCGTCGGTATCGCGGCCGGCGCTGAGCTTGAACTGCAGCGCGTCCACCGGCATCCAGCGCACGCTGCCGCCGACCACCTGCTGGACGATGTCGGAATTGTCCACGTAGCTGCCGTCGTAGTCGTTGTGGCCGCTGGCGCGGAAGGCATGCGCATCCAGCCGCCAGTGGGCGTCGGGCGCGAAGTCGGCGCGCACGCTGGCGCTGTTGTTGCGGTAGCCGTCGCGGTCGAGCTGGGTGCCGGGCACGATGAAGCAGCCGGCGCCGTTCCAGGTCAGCGGGTCGTAATAGCCGGTGCAGGCATTGATGCCGTCGGTGCCCTGGTGGGCCAGGTCGATGCCGATGCCGCCGCGCGCACCGCGCAGGTCCAGCCCGGCGCTGGCCTCGCGCAGGCCGTGGCTGCCGGCCGCGATCCGCGCGCGCGCATGGGTGCCGCGGGCCGTGTCGCGGCGGGTGAAGATCTGGATCACCCCGCCGATCGCGTCCGCCCCGTACAGCGACGAGCGCGGCCCGCGCACGATCTCGATGCGCTCGATCAGTGCCAGCGGGATGTCCTGGATCGAGGCCAGCCCGGAGGTGGGCGAGCCGATCCGCACGCCATCCACCAGGAACAGGGTGTGGTCGGATTCGGTGCCGCGCAGGAACAGGGTGCTCAGCTTGCCCAGCCCGCCCTGGTTGACGATGTCGATGCCGGCGCGCCCGCGCAGCAGTTCCGGCAGCGAGTGCGCGCCGCTGGCGTCGATCTGCGCGCGGTCGATCACCTCCACCGCCGCCAGCGCGGCATCCACCGTGGTCGGGGTGCGGGTAGCGGTGACGATCACGTTGTCGAGGGTCTTGGCATCGTCGGCGCGTGCGGTCACCGGCAGGGCGGCGGCGAGGGCCAGCGGCAATGCGGCGGGCAGCCAATGGCCGGCGCGGGGGTTGCGGGTTGGGGGCAAGAAGGAACGGGATTGCATGGATGGTCGTCTCCGGCGCGCACGCCCGCGCGCCCTGGGATGGTGGGCGATGGCCATGCGGGGGATCGACGGACGGCGGGCGGCAACG
>JBKBXH010000184.1:0-3581 GCA_046313655.1 Thermomonas sp.
GGCCGGCGGCCAGCGTGGCAGGCGCGCCGCGGGTCAATTCGGCCGACGTCGAGGCGATGATCCAACTGCTGCTGCATGCGCCGGTGGCGGATGAGACCTACGCCGCGCCGGCCGAAGCCGGCACGGACATCACCCAAGCGATCGGCACGACCGCCGCAAGCGCCGGTTCGCCTGCGCCGCGGCCTGCGGGTGCGCCCGCGCCGGCTGGCACGGGCGGCAGCGCGCGGCTGGATTTTTCCGACTATGCCGGCAGCGCGGGCAAGCCGGCCGGCCAGGCTCAGGGCAGCGGCACCGGCGTCCCCGCGACCGGCATCCCCGACCCCAGCTACGTGTTCTTCCGCCGCATCCAGGATGGCCCGGAAGGCCCGATCGGCGCGCTCGGCGTGCCGCTCAGCGCCGGGCGCTCGATCGCGGTCGATCCGCGCGCCACCCCGCTCGGCGCCCCGGTGTTCATCGAAGGCACCCAGCCCGGCAGCGACGCACCGATGCGGCGGTTGGTGTTCGCGCAGGACACCGGCGGCGCGATCCGCGGCAGCGTACGCGGCGATTTCTTCTGGGGCTTCGGCGACAAGGCGGGGAAGATGGCGCTGGCCACCAACCAGCCGGTGCGGATGTGGCTGCTGCTGCCGAAGGCGGTCGCCGGCAGCGCCGCCGCCAGCGGCATCAAGACCCGCGGACATGCCGCCCTGCGCGACTGCGCGGTGCCCGACGACGAGCTGTGCGTGGAGGAATGACGGCGCGTCGCCGGAGGGCATAGGCCATCCGGCGAATGGGCGCGGCCACGGGCGCTGCCTAGCCTGTGCCATGGTCCGGCGCGCGCGGTGCGCGGTCCGGCCGCTGCCGCGGATGCGCCATGCTCGACGAGCTGCTGCCGTACTACGAGAACGAACTCACCTACCTGCGGCGGCTGTCGAAGGAGTTCGCCGCGCGCTACCCGAAGATCGCCGGGCGCCTGCAGATGGAAGGCGAGGTCTGCGAAGACCCGCACGTGGAGCGGATGATCGAGTCGTTCTCGTTCCTCACCGCGCGCATCCACAAGAAGCTGGACGACGAGTTCCCGCAGATCACCGAGGCGATGCTGTCGGTGCTGTATCCGCACTTCCTGCGCCCGGTGCCTTCGATGTCGGTCGCGCAGCTGCAGTTGGCGCCCGGCGCGGACATCGCCGGCGCGCAGGAACTGCCCCGCCACAGCGAGCTGCTGACCCGGCCGGTGCAGGGCCTGCCGGTGCGCTACCGCACCGCCTATCCGGTGCAGGTCTGGCCGATCCGGATCGCCGCCGCGCAGCTGGAAGCCGCCGAGCGCTCCGCGTTCGCGGTCACCCGCAGCGATACCGTGGCCACCCTGCGCCTGCGGATCGAGGCCAGCGGGCAGGCCCCGCTGTCCAGGCTCCCGATCGAACGCCTGCGCCTGTACCTGGATGGTGAAAGCCCGCTGGTGCATGCGCTGCACGAGCTGCTGCTGAACTCGGTGGCCGGCATCACCCTGCGCACGCCGGCGGATACCGCGCCTTCGACCCCGCAGGCGGCCCCGCTGCGACTGCCGGCCGATGCCCTGCGACCGGTTGGGTTCGAGGACGAGGACGCGCTGCTGGACTACGATTCGCGCTCGTTCCTCGGCTACCGGCTGCTGCAGGAATACTTCGTGCTGCCAGAGAAGTTCCTGTTCGTGGATCTGACGGGCCTGGACCTCTCACGCTTCGACCGCGCCGTGGAAGTGGCCATCGAATTCCGCCCGTTCGGCCGCCCGGAGCGCCTGCAACGGCTGGAGCAGAGCGTTGATGCCGACACCTTCCGCCTGTTCTGCACCCCGGTGGTGAACCTGTTCAGGCAGCAGGGCGAGCCGATCCGGGTGTCGCAGGAACGCCACGAGTACCCGGTGGTGCCGGACGTGCGCCGCCCGCTGGGGATGGAGGTGTACTCGGTGGACTGGGTGCGCAAGTTCAGCCGCACCCCCGGCGGCAGCGACTCGGTGGAGTTCCATCCCGCGTACTCGGTGCGGCACGGCCTGCACGACGACGGCAACGGCCACTTCTGGTACCTGCAGCGGCGCCCCTCGCTGCTTCCGAACGACGACGGCTCGGACGTGATGCTGAGCCTGGTGGACCGCGACATGAACCCGCGCGCGCCGGGGGTGGACACGCTGTCCCTCGGACTGACCTGCACCAACCGCGACCTGCCCTCGCAGTTGCCGTTCGGCGGCGAGGACAGCCTGCTGCAACCCGAGCAGGGCGGCGTGATCGCCAGCGCGCGCCTGCTGAAGAAGCCCAGCGCCACCTGGCGCGCGCCGATGCGCCAGGCCAACCAGTGGCGCCTGATCTCGCACCTGTCGCTGAACCACCTGTCGATCGTGGAAGGCGGGCGCGAAGCCCTGCTGGAGATCCTCAACCTCTACAACTTCGCGGACAGCGGCACCCTGCGCAAGCAGATCGCCGGCATCACCGACGTGCGCGGCGAGCCGTCGGTGACCCGGATCGGGCGCGCACCGCGCCAGGCCTTCGTGCGCGGCACCGAGATCACGCTGTCGTTCGACGAGAACCAATACGTCGGCTCCGGGATCTACCTGATGGCCTGCGTGCTGGACCGCTTCTTCGGCCTGTACTGCACCGCCAATTCCTATACCCGGCTGAGCGTGCGCAGCGAGCAACGCGAGGACTGGCTGGTGCGCTTCCCGCCGCGCAGCGGGAGCCTGCCGCTGGTATGAGCGAAGGACGCGCCACCGCCGTCGATCCGGACCCGATGCAGCCGGCGCTGGAGCGCCTGCACGCGCAGCCCGGCCGGTTCGGCTTCTTCCAGGCGGTGCGCCTGCTCTACAGCGTGCACGGCTTCGATGGCCGCGGCAGCGGCGCGCGCCCCGGCCCGCTGCGCTTCACCACCCCGGCCTCGCTGGCGTTCCCGCCCTCCGAGCTGGCCGCGATCGTCGACGCCGACGGCCACCAGCAGGTGTGCGTGAACTTCCTCGGCCTCACCGGCCCCTCCGGCGTGCTGCCGCGGCATTACACCGAACTGCTGATCGCGCGCCGCCTCAACCGCGACCGTGGCGCGCAGGACTTCCTGGACCTCTTCAACCACCGCCTGGTGGCGCTGTTCTGGCTGGCCTGGGCCAAGCACCGGCCCGAGATCGGGCGCCAGTTCGGGTTCCACAACTCGGTGCTGCGCTACCTGGAGCACATCGTCGGTCTCGGCACGCCGGCCCTGCAAGCGCCGCCCCGCGCGCGGCCCGGCAGGGCCGGCCACTGCCGGGCGCGGCGATGCTGTACTTCTCGGGGCTGATCGCACAGCGCCCGCACGGCGAACATGCGATCGCGCAGGTGGTGTCCGCGGTGGTGAATGCGCCGGTGCAGGCCAGTGGCTGCCTGGGCACCTGGCAACGGATCGCGCCGGAGGCGCGCACCCGCCTGGGCCGCGCCAACCACGCGCTGGGCGCCGGCGGCGTGCTGGGCGCCCGCTACTGGGACCGCCAGACCACCCTGCGCCTCACCATCGGCCCGCTGCGGCGCGAGCGCTTCAACGCATTGCTGCCACGCGGGCCGCGCCTGGCCGACGTGATCGAGCTGTGCCGCTTCCTCACCGGGCTGGCGCTG
>JBKBXH010000185.1:0-3580 GCA_046313655.1 Thermomonas sp.
CACTGCCGGGAACGGTGGTGCTGGACCTGCCCGATGCGCGCTTGGGCCTCGCGGAATGGCTCGCGGCGCATGGGGGGCGAGCCCAGCGCCCCTTCACCCGCATGGCCCAGGGCGCGGACACGCCGGGCGATCCCGCGCTGCTCGCCGCCGTGGCCGACAGCGCCGGGCGCTGGAAGGCGCTGCAACAGGAACGCGACGCCCTGCTTGCGCGCGGCGACGTGGGCGAACGCCAGGCCTGGCTGCAGCACCAGCTGGACGAACTGCAGGCGCAGCCGCTGGAACCGGCGGCGCTGGCCGAACTCGATGCCAGCCACCGCCGCCATGCCCATGCCGCCGCGCTGATCACCGCCTGCGACCACGCCCTGGACCTGCTCGGCGGCGATGATGCCCTCGCCCGCCGCCTGCTGCGCCTGCGCGCCGAGCTGCAGCGCGAGGCCGCCCACGAGCCGCGCCTGGGCGAGGTGGACGCGATGCTCGATTCCGCCGGCATCCAGCTGGACGAAGCGCTGGCGCTGCTGCAACGCATCCGCGACGACCTCGACCTCGACCCCGCTGCGCTGGCCGAGATCGAACGCCAGCTGGTGCGGGTGCAGGACCTGGCGCGCAAGCACCGGGTCCCGGCCGACCAGCTGGCCACCCACCGCGATGCGCTGGCCGCCGAACTCGAATCGCTGGCGGACGCCGACCTGCGCCTGCAGCGGCTGGACCGCGACATCGCTGCGACGCTGGGCGACTGGCAGGCGGCCGCCGCCGCGCTCTCCGCCTCCCGCCGCAACGCCGGCGACGCGCTGGCCGGCGCGATCACTGCGCTGATGGACGCGCTGGGCATGCAGGGTGGCCGCTTCGAGGTGGCGCTGGAGCCGAACGCCGCCGACACGCCCGATCCGCAGGGCCGCGAGCGCGCGGAGTTCCTGGTCTCCGCCAATCCCGGCCAGCCGCCGCGCCCGCTGCGCAAGGTCGCCTCCGGCGGCGAGCTCTCGCGCATCTCGCTGGCCATCGAGGTAGCCACGCAGGGCCAGGACGCCGCCGCCACGCTGGTGTTCGATGAGGTGGATGCCGGCATCGGCGGCGCGGTGGCCGCCGCGGTGGGTGCCAAGCTGCGCGCGCTGGGCGCGTCCAAGCAGGTGCTGTGCGTCACCCACCAGCCGCAGGTCGCCGCCGCCGGCCATGCGCAATACCGGGTCAGCAAGGCCGCGAAGGACGGCATCACCCAGTCCGCGGTGGTCGCGCTGGACGCCGCCGGCCGCGTGGACGAGATCGCCCGCATGCTCGGTGGCGCCGACGTCAGCAAGGAAGCCCGCGCTGCGGCGAAGAAGCTGCTGGAAACCCCCTGACGTCGGCTGCTTGCATTTGCCCGATTTGGGCATTACGTTGCCCGTTATGGGCACCACTCCCCGCCAGCGCGTCAGTGAAGCCGCGGCGCTCTACGCCAGCACCAATCTGGCAGATGCGCTCTTCACCACCACCCAGCAGCGCGTGCTGGGCTGCCTGTTCGGCGAACCGGGGCGCACCTTCTCCATCAGCGAGTTGATCCAGACCACCGGCGCCGGCAGCGGCGCGGTGCAGCGCGAAGTCGCCCGCCTCGCCGGCAGTGGCCTGCTGCTGATGGCGCCGCTGGGCAACCAGAAGCGCTACCGCGCCAACCCGGATGCGCCTATCCACGACGAGCTGGCGGCCATCGTGCGCAAGACCTTCGGGCTGGCCGCCCCGCTGCGCGAAGCCCTGGCACCGCTGGCGGACCGGCTGCAACTGGCCTTCGTCTATGGCTCCGTTGCCAAGGGCAGCGGCACCGCCGCCAGCGACAGCGACATCGACCTGATGCTGGTCACCGAGGACCTGACCTACCCGGAGGTCATGGCCGCGTTGCATCCGCTGATCGAACGCCTGGGCCGCGAGATCAACCCCACCCTCTACACCCCCGCCGACCTGCGAAAACGCATCGAGGCAGGCAACAGCTTCATCACCCACATGCTGGCCCAGCCGCGCCTCTGGCTGATCGGAAGCGAGCATGACCTCGCGGGCTGAAGATCGACACCCATCGCCACGACTCCCTCGGCAAATCAACCCGGCCAACGCGTCGCGTCATACGCCCTGGCTGCTTGTTCGCCCCTATCGACCAATGTGCCCGTAAGCTGTTGCCATGAATACAACCACCCCTTCGCTGCAACGCCTGCACGCGCACCGCGCGGAAATCGAAGTGGTGTGCCGCCGCCATCACGTTCGCAAACTGGAACTGTTCGGCTCCGCGGCGCGGGGGCAGGCCGGTATGGGCAGCGATTACGACTTTCTGGTGGAGTTCGCGCCGCTGCCACCGGGCGGTTATGCGGATGCGTATTTCGGCCTGCTGGAGGATCTGCAGAAACTGCTGGATTCGCCGGTTGAGCTGGTGGTCGAACGCGCGATCCGCAACCCCTACTTCCGCCAGGCGGTGCAGGCGCACCGGGAGCCGGTGTATGCAGCTTGAATCCGCCAAATACCTGTTCGACGTGCAGAGCGCGGCCCGGACACTTGCCGGATTCGTGGCAGGCCGCGACTGGGACTCCTACCAGCGCGATGCAATGCTGCGCGCTGCGGTGGAACGCCAGTTCGAGATCATCGGCGAAGCCTTGTCGCAGCTAGGCCGCCATGATTCCGCGCTGCTTGCACGCATCCCCGACCACCGGCGCATCATCGCGTTCCGGAACATCCTGATCCACGGCTACGCCGACGTCGACGACGCACTGGTCTGGGACATCGTGCAAACCCGCTTGTCTCCGTTGATGGCACACGTGGAAGCCCTACTGCACGGGGAAGCCTAGGCAGCCACCATGCTCAAGATCGACACCCACGCCCACTACCTGCCGCGCGACTGGCCGGATCTGGCCAGCAAGTACGGCGACAACCGCTTTCCGGTGATCCACCACGGCGACGACGGCCGCCACCGGATCTACAAGGACGGCAAGTTCTTCCGCGAGATCTGGCCGAAGACCTGGGACCCGCAAATCCGGATCGACGACTACGCCGGCTTCGGGGTGCAGGTGCAGGTGCTGTCCACGGTGCCGGTGATGTTCAGCTACTGGGCGAAGGCGCACCAGGCGCTGGAGCTGCACCGCGCGCTCAACGACCACATGGCCGAGGCCTGCCGCGCCCATCCGCGCCACTACGCCGGGATCGGCACGGTGCCGCTGCAGTCGCCGCCGCTGGCGGTGCGCGAACTGGAGCGCTGCATGGACGAGCTGGGCCTGCAGGGCGTGCAGATCGGCAGCCACGTCGAGGCCATGAACCTGGATGCGCCGGAGCTGTTCGAATTCTTCGAGGCCGCCAGCGAGCTCGGCGCGGCGATCCTGGTGCATCCGTGGGACATGATGGGCAGCGAGTCGATGCCGAAGTACTGGCTGCCGTGGCTTGTGGGGATGCCGGCCGAGCAGGCGCGCGCCGCCTGCTGCCTGATCTTCGGCGGCGTGCTGGAGCGCCTGCCGCGCCTGCGCGTGCTGTTTGCGCACGGCGCGGGCTCCTTCCCCGGCACCATCGGTGCGTGAGCGAGCGGTTGGTGTCGCTGCTCCTCGCGCCGCGCGCTTGACGCCTCCGCTGCGCAGGCCGC
>JBKBXH010000186.1:0-3579 GCA_046313655.1 Thermomonas sp.
GATGCAGGGTCTGCGCGTCGGCGCTGCCGGTGCCGGCTCTGGCGCTGTGATCGACCACCAGCAGCACGCCGCCGGGCTTGAGCGCGCGCACCACCTGGTCGAGGAACCGGCCGGCATCGACCTTCGGCCAGCCTTCCTTCTCGTCCACCCAGTACAGGTCGTGGTAGGACATCACGATCACCGCGCCATCCAGCACGTTCTCGCCCATGCCCAGCGCGTCGCTGGGGCCGACGAAGTGGACGACGTTGGGCAGGCGGTTGTCGGCAAGGCGTTCGGCCAGCGCCTTGCCGCCGAACGCCTCGTAGCCGGTGTTGTTGACCAGCAGCACCTTGCCGGTCGGGCCGACGATGCCGGACAGGATCTCGCTGTAATAGCCGCCGCCGGCCAGCAGGTCGGCCACGGTATCGCCACGCTTGAACTTGGCCAGCGCCAGCACCTCGGCCGGCTTGTCGCGCGCGTCGCGCTCGCGGTCGGCGGCGCTGCGAGCCGGATCGGCCAGCACCCGCGCGATGGCAGGCGACGGGCCGGCGCGGACGCCGGCACAGCCGGGCAACAGGATGATGGCCAGCGCCGCCGCCAGGGCCGGGGCGAAGGACGATGCAGGCAGGGCGCGGTGCATGGCGGACTCCGGGGTGGCGTTGGGTGCCCCCATCATCCACGGCCGAACGCAGCGGACACGGGCCGGAGGTCATGCCGGGCGAGGCCCGCTTCATCGCGGCAATCCCGGTGTTCGTCGCGCGCCACCTTCCCATCCGGGTGGGCGCGGCTATGCTCGCGACCATCTCCCGACGGCCCATCGCCCATGTTCAAGCGCCTGTTCTTCCTGCTGCGCATCACCATCGCCTGGGGCCTGGCGGTGATGCTGGTGGTCGGCCTGTATTCCAGCCTGCCGCTGATCGGCCAGCTGGAGTTCCCGGCGGTGCTGTTCACGTTCTTCACCATGGGCCTGGTGATCGCCGGCGCGTTCTCGCACCTGCACCGCGTGCGCCTGGTGGCCGGGCGGGTGGACAACGAGACCCTGGACAACCGCCAGAAGCGCACCATCGAGATCCCGCTGGAAGCCGGCGAGGCCTTCGACGTGGTCGAGGCCGCCGTGCGCGAACTTCCGGGCGTCGGCGACGTGCGTGCGGCGCGCGACAGCCTGCAGGTGCGCGCGAAGATCGCCCGCCCCCACCTGTACGGCGAGCCGCCGCTGCGGCGCTGGAACCCGCTGCTGTGGTTCGCGCCCGACCACAACCTGCTGCAGGCCACGGTGACGCCGGCCGGCGACAGCGGCCGCGTGACCCTGATCTGCGAGCCGGAAAGCCCCGCCTGGAGCGACTGGTTCCTGGTGGACGACGGCACCAACTTCGAGAACGCCGAGGCGATCGCGCGCGCCATCACCCGCCGCATCGGCGACCGCCGCCGCCGCGAGCAGGCCAGCGCCGCGCAAACCGCGACCGAAAAGGAGCTCACCGAGGCCAGGCTGCACCTGCTGCATGCGCAGGTGGAACCGCACTTCCTCTACAACACCCTGGCCAGCGCGCAGCTGCTCACCCGCAGCGATCCCGTGCGCGCCGAGGCGATGCTGGGCCACCTCATCCAGTACCTGCGCCGCTCGCTGCCGAGCGCGGAGGACGACATGTCCACCCTGGGCATCGAACTGGAACGCGCGCTGGCCTATCTGGAAATCCTCAAGATCCGCATGGGCGACCGCCTAGCCGTGCAGGTGGACGTGCCGCAGGCGCTGCGTGCCACCCCGCTGCCGGCGATGATGCTGCAGACGCTGGTGGAGAACGCGATCAAGCACGGCCTGGAGCCGCGCACCGGCGGCGGCACCGTGTGGTTGCGCGCGCGCCGCGACGACGATGGCAACGTCGCGGTGACGGTGGCCGACGACGGCGAAGGCTTCAATACCCAGACCAGCGGCACCGGCATCGGCCTGAAGAACGTGCGCGAGCGCTTGCGCCTGCGCTACGCCGGCGAGGCCAGCCTGGCGGTGATCGCCAATTTCCCCAGCGGCGTCGCCGCCACCATCACCGTGCCGCCGCAGCTGCCCACAAGCGGAGACCGCCATGATTGATGCCGCCGCGAACGCCCCTACCTGCGTCGTCGCCGAGGACGAGTCCCTGCTGCGGCAGGCACTGGTGGCGGAACTGCAGCGCGCCTGGCCGGGCCTGCAGGTACTGGCCGAATGCGAGGACGGCGCCAGCACGGTGGAGGCCCTGGCCGAGCACCAGCCAGACGTCGCCTTCCTCGACATCCGCATGCCCGGCCTGACCGGGCTGGAAGTCGCCGCGATCGCGGCCGAGGCCAGCCCGCGCACGCGCATCGTGTTCGTCACCGCCTACGACCAGTACGCCATCGACGCGTTCGAGCGTGGCGCCATCGACTACCTGCTCAAGCCGGTCAAGCCGGAGCGCCTGGATGCCACCGTGGCGCGCCTGCAGGTGCGCGACGGGCAGCCCGATGCCGCCACCCTGGCCGCCTTGCTGGGCCAGCTGAGCGCACTGCCGCGGCAGGCCGATGCCCCCGAGCCGCTGACCTGGCTGACCGCCAGCGCCGGGCGCGAGACCCGCCTGGTGCTGGTGGACGACGTGCTGTATTTCCAGGCCGACCAGAAGTACACCACGGTGGTCACCGCCGACGGCGAAGCGCTGCTGCGCAGTTCGCTGCGCGAGCTGCTGCCGCGCCTGGATCCGCGCACGTTCAAGCAGATCCACCGCTCCACCATCGTCAATCTCAAGGCCATTGCCGGCATCGTCCGCGACGACAGCGGGCGCGGCACCGTGCGCCTGAAGCAACGCGCGGAGACGCTCACGGTCAGCCAGCCGTTCATGGCCCTGTTCAAGCACATGTGAGGCCCGACATGTTCGATTTCGGCATCAGCAAGCTCGTCGCCCTGCTGCAGTTCCTGCTGGCCCTGGCCGGCTGCTCGATGGGGGGCGTGGATTACACCAGCCGGGTCGCGCAGGACGGCCACGTCAGCCTGTCCAGCCGGGCGCGCGTGGAGGATGGCGTGGCCCGCTTCGAATGCCGCGCCAGCGACAGCGGCTGGTGCCACTACACCCTGTACCCGGAGGCCTGCAGCCAGCGCCGCGACTGCGTGCTGGCGCCGCTGCGCCGCTTCGTCGTGGCCCGCGGCGACACCCGCCAGTTCGCGGGGCTGCGCGATTTCACCCCGTGCGTGGCCGCCGACGCCCACCCACTCGGCCCGGACTGCAAGCCCAACCCGGCGCAAGGCGCTGCCGCGGCGGCCCCGCGCGCGGCCTTCGGTGGCGTCGCCCAGAGCCTGGTGCGGCGCGGCCTGCCGGCGGTGGTGGCGATGCAGTTCCCGCTGCCCGACGCGCAGGCGGTGCGGCTGGCGCGCCACTTCTACCGCTACGTCGCCGCCGGCCAGCCGGTGGACGCGGCGCTGACCTCGACGCGCGCCTTCCTCTACGCCGCCGGCGAGCCCGTGGGCTGGGCGGCGCCGGTGCTGTACCTGAACGCCGAGGACGGGCGCCTGTTCGACATCGCGACCGGCCCGCGCGCGCTGCCGGGTGTCGCCGTGCCGCCGCCGCCGGGGGCCGGCATCGCGACGACCGGCGCCGCCGCCCC
>JBKBXH010000187.1:0-3570 GCA_046313655.1 Thermomonas sp.
CCGGAGAGCACAGGATACAAAGGGCGAGCCGGACGCGGCCAGCCGCCGCCAGGATCATGCCTCTCAGGCGCGGTCGCGGCCGGCGGATTTCGCCGCATACAGCGCGGCGTCCGCGCGCGCGATGAGGGCGTCGGCACTGTTCCCCGGCTGCACGCCGGCGATGCCGATGCTCACCGTGACCGGGCGCTGCGGCCAGTCCCAGGCGCGGAAGGCCTCCAGCACGCGCTGCGCGACCCGGTGCCCGCCGGAGGCGCCGGTATCCGGCAGCAGCAGCGCGAATTCCTCGCCGCCGAAGCGGGCGGCGATGTCCTGCGGCCGCAGCGCGGCGGCCAGCAGCTCGCCGGCGATCTGCAGTGCGCGGTCGCCGGCCAGGTGGCCGAAGTCGTCGTTGTAGTGCTTGAAATGGTCGAGGTCGAGCATCAGCAGGATGAAGCCGCGGTCGCCCTGGCGGTGGCCCTGCAACAGGTGCTCCAGCGCCTCGTCGAACCCGCGCCGGTTGCGCAGGCGGGTGAGGGCATCGGTGTAGGCGGCATCGTGGAAGCGTTCGGACTCGCGGCGCTGGCGGTCGAGGTCGTGCAGCAGCCAGGCCATCGCCATCACCATCACCACGGCGCCCAGCCCGCTGAGGTAGGCGACGGTCGAGATCACTTCCTCGTGGTCCCAGCCCAGCGCCTGCTCGCCGGCGCGCACCACCATCGCCACCAGCAGCGGCAGCAGCAGCGCCGGCAGCGCCGCGCGCCGCATCAGCACCCCGCCGGGGCTGTCGGAGAGGGTCACCCGCATGATGCCGATGGGCGGCTGCAGCGCCAGCCAGGCCAGGGTGCCGAGCAGCACCAGCACGGCGGTCGGGGCCGCCACCGGCACCAGCCGCACCGCGCCCAGCTGGTAGCGGTAGCCGGCGATCGCCAGCGACAGCGTGCCTACCGACAGCAGCAGCGCCGCTAGCGCATGCGCCGCGCGCGGCAGCCGGCGCTGGCTGACCAGCAGGCCCTGGGTGCCCAGCAGCACGAAGGCGATGGCGGTCATCTGCGACATCCGCCCGGGCGGGTTGCCCAGCGCGACCGCCTCCGGGTCCGGGAAGATGTGGTCGATCCACAAATCGATGCCGGTGGCGTATTCCAGCAGCGAGGCGGCGCCCATCAGCACTACCAGCAGGTTTGGCAGCCCGCACGCCGCACCGCCGCCCCACTGCCGGGCGCAGGCCAGCAGCGCGCTGCCGGCGGCGATGATGGTGAGCGCGGAGCTGGCCTTCATCACCGTGGCCCCCGCCATCAGCCGCGCCAGCGCGGTCAGATCCAGCAGCCACCCCAGCAGCACCAGCAGGCCGGCGATCACCATGGCCCCGCCAATGGCCGCGGCGAACCGGCGCAGGCGATCCCCCACCGGGAGGGCCAACTGGTGCGTGCGCAGGAAGAGGGGAGCCATGCCGGCCATGGTCGCAGAAAACCGGCGGGACGAAATGCGCGCCGTTGTTACAGCGTGCGCAGCACCACCAGCGACTCGCGGACCCAGTCCAGCAGCTGCGCGAGGTCGATCGGGCGGCGGCCGCGCAGGGCCGTGGCCCCGGCCGCGGTCGGTTCGACCAGGGTGATCCGGCGACGCCCGGCCTGCTTGGCCTGGTACAGCGCGGCGTCGGCCCAGCGCACGGCGTCCGCCAGCGGGGCGTCCCAGCCGGCGGCCAGCGGCTGCAACACGGCGCCGCCGGAGACACTGACCGCCAGCGCCACCTCGCCCCAGCCGATCGGGCGCGCCTGCACCGCCTCGGCGGCCGCGCGCAGCAGCGCTTCCAGCGCGGCGCGGTCATCGGCCTCGACCACCAGCCGGAATTCCTCGCCGCCCCAGCGGTACACCCGGCCATCGGCACCCAGCGCCTGGCGCAGGCGGTCCACCACCGCGCGCAGGACCTCGTCGCCCGCGGCGTGGCCGTGCTGGTCGTTGATTGCCTTGAAATGGTCGATGTCGAGCAGGGCGATGCCCTGCGTGCGGCCGCTGCGCGGAGCCTCGGCGGCGGCATCGCGTTCGAACTGGTAGCGGCTCATGGCGCCGGTCAGCGGGTCGTGCCGGATCGCCTGCGAGAGGCGGTCGCGCTCGCCGCGGGTGCGGCGGGTCAGCAGGAACAGCGCCAGGCTGGCGCTGATGGCCAGCAGCGCCACCGCGATCGCCAGCCACAGGCGCAGGCGTTCGTTGCGCAGCTGGGCATCCTGGAGGCGGTTGCGCGCGGCCAGCTGCTCGGCGCGCTGGGCCAACGCCGAGGCCTGGCGGGCGGCGTCCAGCTCCGCCAGCGCGCGTGCGTGCTCGCTGCGGAACAGGCGCTGGCGCAGGGCCAGCAGCCGGCGCGTGGCCGCCAGTGCCTGCGCGGGCTGGCTGGCGGCCTCCAGCGCATCGGCCTGGCGCGTCAGGCCATCCAGCACGTCCACCACCTGCCCGGCGGCCTCGAAGCCGGCGGTTGCCTCCTGCATCAGCGCCAGCCCCCGTGCGGACTGGCCCAGGTCGATCAGGGCCTGGCCGCGCAGCAGCTGCGCGCGCAGCCGGTAGTAGGAGCTCTTGCCGGCATCGGTGGCGCTGATGTCCGTGATCGCCTGCAGTGCCTGCGCCGGCTGGTGTCGCGCCAACAGCAGCACCGCCTGGAAGGACGCCATGCGCGCGCGGTCGAAATCCGAGCCTGCCCGGCGCGCCAGCGCCTGCGCGGCATCCATCGCGGTGGTGGCCGCGTCCAGCTGCCCCAGTTGAAGCAGCGCCATCGCCTTGTTGGCGAGCAGCTGCAGGCGATTGCGGTCGGGCATCCGGGGGCCGCCGATCGCCTCCGCGCGCGCGGTGTAGGCCAGTGCGTCCTGCGGCAACCCCATCGCGTTGTAGAGCTCGGCGATGGTGCCCAACCGGTACAGCCGGGCCGATGCCGGATCGGGCGCGGCGGCCACCAGCGCCAATGCGGCCAACTGGTGGCGCAGCGCGCTGTCGAAGTTGCCGGCATCGAAATACATGTTGCCGTAGGCACGCTCCAGCGCCTCCCGCACCTCCACCGGCGCGGCATCGGTGACCCGCGCGCGCACCGCGTGCAGGGCCTCGAGGCTGGTGTCGATGGCGGCATCCTCGTGCGTCATGTAGATGCGCTGGATGTCCATCAGGTTAACGGTGTCGGCATCGCCGGCGGCTTGCGCCTGCGCGCGCAGGTCGGCCATTGCATCCAGCACCTGGGCCTGGGGGGCGGTGTCCTGCAGGGCGTCGATGCGGGCGCGCAGCGCGGCCCGCCGCTCCGGCCAGGAGGCCGACTGGGCCGGTGCCGCGGTGGCGGCGAGGCAGGTGCACAGGGTGGTCGCCAGCAGCAGCTGGCGCAGCAGGCGCCGGAGTGGGCGGTGGGGCGCGGGGCGCAAGGGCGGGGCCGAAGGTGGCGGGACGGGAGCGGAGATTATGACGCGTCCGCCGCGCGCGCCGGGGCGCCGGCTCAGCGCCAGGCCACCACGATGTTGCGATGGCCGGGGTCGCGCAGCAGGCGCAGCGGCCGCAGCGCGAGTACCAGGTCCTTGATCGCGAACCCCAGCGCCAGCACCGCGCCCACCAGCAGGCCCCAGC
>JBKBXH010000188.1:0-3538 GCA_046313655.1 Thermomonas sp.
GGGCCGCCGAAGGTGAAGCCCTTCGTCTCGTTCTTGTCAAAGCCCTTGTAGGCCGGACCACCCAGGCGACCGACCATGCTGTTGGCATTGGTCAGCGCGTAGTACACCGAGCCGTGGAAGTTATTGGTACCGGACTTGGTGACGGCATTGATGCTGGCGCCGACCGAGTCGTTGGTGACGTCGAAGCCGGTGATCTTGATGTCATAGGCGGCGATGGTGTCCGGCGAGATCGGCGAACCGGTGAAGCCCAAACCATTCGCATTCAGGCCGAACGGGTCGTTCACCGACAGGCCGTCCACGCTGATGCTGTTATAGCGGTTGTTCTGGCCGCTGACCGAGATCGAACCGTCGTTCTGGTCGGTCACCGTGACACGCGGATCCAGGCGCGCGATGTCGTCCAGCGAGCGGTTGCCGCTGACCGCGGTCTCCAGCTGGCGACCGCTGATCGAGGTGCTCATGCCGCGGTTGTTGGGGTCGAACAGGTAGCTGCCCGCATCGCCCACCACGACCACCTTGTCCAGATCCTTCGACACCGGCGACAGCGAGGCGTTCACGGTGCTGACCTGGTTCAGCTCCAGGTACACGCCATCCTCGGTCTTGGTGCCCTCGCCCGGCTTGCTGACGGTGATCTTGTACGGGCCACCCACGCGCAGGCCGCGGGCGTTGTAGCGGCCGCTGGCATCGGTGGTGGTGCGGCTGACCGTGCCGGATTCCACGTGGACGATGGTGACCTCGGCGCCGGCCACGGGCTGGCCGTTGGCGCCGGTCACCTGGCCGCCGAGACCGGCGGAGGTGCTCTGCGCGAACACGGGAGCCGCGGCGAGCGCGACCATCAGGCCCAGCGACAGCTTGGACAAGCGGACGCGGTTCAGGTGGTTCATGGTATGACCTCTGGTGTAGGAAAGATGACGTCGGGCGAAGGCGGAAGGCACCGGCGCGCCCGCCCCCTGCGGTCGCCGGTCCGTTCTGGTGGGGTTCCCGCGCGCCGTTCCCCGGCGTACGGGATCACCAAAGTTTAACATGCTAGGAGCGGGTTATGACGCCGCCGTGACAGGCCCATGCGCCTGTCATCCCCCGCCATCCCCGCCGGTCCGCCACCCTTCAGGCAGCGTGCAGGTAGCTGGAAATCCCGTCCAGGAACATCTGCACCGACAGCGCGACGATCACCATGCCCATCAGGCGCTCCAGCGCGGTCAGGGCGCGGGTGCCCAGCAGCTTCTTGAGCCAGGTGGCGCAGAACAGGATCACCGCGGTGGCCAGCCAAGCCAGGGTCAGGGCCAGCATCCAGTCGCCCATGCGGTCGGGCTCCTGGCTGCCCAGCAGCATCACCGCGGCCATCCCGGACGGCCCGGCGATCATCGGGATCGCCAGCGGCACGATGAAGGGCTCCCCGCCCGGCACCTCGCCCATCACTCCATCCGCGGTCGGGAAGATCATGCGCAGGCCGATCAGGAACAGCACGATGCCGCCGGCGATCGAGACCGACTCCTGGCGCAGGTGCATCAGCTCCAGCGCGTACTGGCCACCCCACAGGAACAGCATCAGCACCGCCAGCGCGATCAGCAGCTCGCGCAGCAGGACCTTGCGCTGGCGCTCGGGCGGCACGCTGCGGAACAGGCTCAGCAGCACCGGGACGTTGCCCAGCGGGTCGAGGATGAAGAACAGCAGGACGGCGGCGGAGATGACGGTCATGCCGCGGCCACCTCGCGCACCCGGCCACGCCAGGGCGCGCCGGCCGCGGACAGCAGCTCCACGCAGGCGGCCGCGTACTCGCCGGGCGGGCGCGCCTCGCGGTCGGCATTGGCCTGGTAGGCGCGCGCGCGCAGGGCGGTGCGCATCGGCCCGGGGCGCAAGCCGCTGATGCGCGGGCCGGCCTCGCCCAGCTCGGCCTGCAGCATGCCCACCAGCGCCGCCTGCGCGGCCTGGGCCAGGCCGTAGCCGCCCCAGAACGCGGCCCCGGTCCGCACCGGATCATCCAGCACGAATACCGCCGCGCCCGCCGGGGCCTTCATCAGCAGCGGCAGGCAGGCCTGGGTCAGCCACCAGCGCGCGGTCAGGTCCACGTGCACGGCCCGCGCGAAATCGGCCGGATCGGTATGCAGCAGCGGGGTCAGGCCCTTGAACTCGGCGGCGCAGTGCAGCAGCCCGTCGAGCCGGCCGAATTCGGCCTCGATGGCCTGCGCCAGCTGGTCGTGGTCGTCCGGGGTCGCGCCCTCGAGGTCCAGCGGGTACAGC
This sequence comes from Thermomonas sp., assembly GCA_046313655.1. Lineage (GTDB taxonomy): Bacteria > Pseudomonadota > Gammaproteobacteria > Xanthomonadales > Xanthomonadaceae > Thermomonas. The sequence continues at coordinate 2,236 of JBKBXH010000188.1, forward strand.
ACCGGCTCGGGGCCGGCCGCCTTCACCGCGTCATAGACGCGGTTGAGCGGCGCGAGCTTGCGCCCCAGCAGGACCACGGTCGCACCGGCCTCGGCGCAGGCCACGGCCGCGGCCGCCCCCAGTCCGCCGGCGGCGCCGCTCACCAGGACGATGTGGCCCTGCAGCGCGCCGGGCACGCTCAGGCCTTCCGCGCGTCAGCGACCAGCCGCGCCAGCTCGCCGGATTCGGCCAGTTCCACGGTGATGTCGCAACCGCCGATCAGCTCGCCGTTGATGAACAGCTGCGGGAAGGTCGGCCAGTCGGAATAGCGCGGCAGGTTGGCACGGATCTCCGGCTCCTCTAGCACGTTCACGGCATGCAGGTCGGTGGCGCCGGCCGCCTTCAGCGCCTGCACGGCGCGGCTGGAGAACCCGCACATCGGGAACTGTGGGGTGCCCTTCATGAACAGCACGATGGGATGGCCTTCGATTTCGGCGCGGATGCGCTCTTCCACGGACGCGGGCGACATGCGGGTGAACTCCTGCAACGGTGCGGCCCGCCCGTTTCACCTCTCGGCAACGGGCGCGGCGGATACAATGCGCCATTGTAAGTCGTTCGCGCGGCCGTGGCCGCGTCCCCATCCAACCCCAGGAGTCCGCCGTGGCCATCGAACTGCCCGCCCTGCCCTACGACCGCACCGCACTGGAGCCGCACATCTCCGCCGAGACCATCGACTACCACTACGGCAAGCACCACCAGACCTACGTCACCAACCTCAACGGGATGATCGCCGGCACCGAGTTCGACGGCATGTCGCTGGAGGACATCGTGCGCAAGTCGCAGGGCGGCATGTTCAACAACGCCGCGCAGGTGTGGAACCACACCTTCTACTGGAACTGCCTGAAGCCGGCCGGCGGCGGCGAACCCGGCGGCAAGCTGGGCGAGGCCATCAACGCCGCGTTCGGCAGCTTCGCCGCGTTCAAGGAGGCCTTCACCAAGACCGCCATCGGCACCTTCGGTTCCGGCTGGGCCTGGCTGGTGCAGCGCCCGGACGGCGCGCTGGCGCTGGTCAGCACCTCCAACGCCGCCACCCCGCTCACCGGCGAGGACACCCCGCTGCTGACCTGCGACGTGTGGGAGCACGCCTACTACATCGACTACCGCAACGCCCGTCCGAAGTACATGGACGCGTTCTGGAACCTGGTGAACTGGGACTTCGTGGCCGGCCAGATGAAGTAAGCCGTCGCTGCGCGCGATACGCGATACGCGATACGGACGGCCGGGGCAACCCGGCCGTTCGCATTCGCGCGGGACGCGCGCGCTC
>JBKBXH010000189.1:0-3538 GCA_046313655.1 Thermomonas sp.
TGCACCCCGCCGAGCTGGCACACCTGGTGACGCTGGAGCCGCGCAACCTGACGCTGCAGCCTGGCAGCTGGGCGGCGTCGTGGCAGGCAGTGGTGGAGGTGGCGGCGGTGGCGGACAGCGTGGCGCAGCCAGGCGGCTGGCAGCTGTTGCATGTGGTGGCGGAGGTGAGCACGACTGACCCAGTGTATGGCAGCGTGCCGGTGCAGCAGCTGTTCTCGCCGTCGGAGCGCGTGAACGTGACGGTGGAGTTTGCGCCCACCGAGGCGCGCGCGCACGCGGTGAAGCTGCCCATCCGCGTGGCCAGCAACCCGCAGGTGCGCTCGCTGGCGCTGCGCGGCGCCGACCCGAAGGTGAAGGACAAGATCATCAACAACATGTCGCAGCGCGCCGCGGAAATGCTGGTGGAGGACATGGAGGCGCGCGGCCCGGTGCGGCTGGCGGAGGTCGAGGCGGCGCAGAAGGAAATCCTGGCGATCGTGCGCAAGATGGCCGATGACGGCAGCATCCAGCTGGCAGCCAAGGCCGAGGTCTTCGTATGAGCGCGGCGGTCCGCTGGTCGGCCCCGGAACTGGTGCCTCCGCCCCCGCCGCCGGAGCAGCGCGGCCTGCCCAGCGTCGAGGAACTCGAGGCCATCGAGGAAGCGGCGCGCGCGGAAGGCTATGCGCGCGGGCACGCCGAAGGCCTGGCCAGCGGGCAAGCGGAGATCCGCCGCATCGTGGCCCAGATGGAGGGCATCCTGGACGCGTTCACGCGCCCGCTGGCGCGCCTGGACGCGGAAGTGGGGGATGCTCTGGGCGCACTGGCCGTGCGCATCGCCGGCGCCCTGCTGGGGCGCAGCTACGCCGCCGATCCGGCGCTGCTGGCCGCGCTCGTGCGCGAGGCGCTGGAGATCAGCGGCAGCGAAACCCGCCAGCTGGAACTGCGCCTGCATCCGGACGACATCGCTATGCTCACCCCGCACCTGCCACCGCTGGACGGTGTGCGGCTGGTGCCCGACCTCACCCTCGCCCGCGGCGACCTGCGGGTGCACGCCGACAGCGTGCGGATCGACGGCAGCCTGGCCGCGCGCCTGAACGCGGTGCTGCAGAGCCTGGCCGCGGCGGAGCACGCATGAACGCCCGCCACCCGTCGCCCGTCCCCCTGCCGCACTTGCGGACCGGCGCGAAAAGGCGCTGGATATGCACGCCGGGACGTGATCCGCAGCGCAACGCGGGCGTGATCGATTCGGCGTTCCGGGCGGGAGGCCACCGATGAGCATCGCCGCCGCGCAATGGGACGAAGCCCGCAGCCTGCGGCTGGCCGCGCGCTTGCGCGCGGCCGACCCGCGCCTGGAAGCGATGGGCATGGTCCGTGAAGGCGTGCTGCGGCGCGCGGTGGGCCTGACCCTGGAAGCCACCGGCTGCAGCGCCCCGCTGGGCGCGCGCTGCAGCGTGGAGACCAGCGGCGGGCGCTGGGTGGATGCCGAGGTGGTCGGCTTCGCCGGCGACCGCACCTTCCTGATGCCCACCTCCGACCTGTCCGGCCTGCTGCCGAACGCGCGCGTCATCACCGGCTCCAGCCGCGGCGAGGTGGCGGTGGGCGAAGGCCTGCTGGGGCGCGTGATCGACAGCGACGGGGTGCCGCTGGACGGCCGCCCGCCGCTGCGCGCCGAGGATTTCGTCGGCCTGGCCGGCACCCAGATCAACCCGCTGATGCGCGAGCCGATCACCCGCTCGCTGGACGTCGGCGTGCGCGCCATCAACGCCCTGCTGCCGATCGGCCGCGGCCAGCGCGTCGGCCTGTTCGCCGGCTCCGGCGTCGGCAAGTCGACGCTGCTGGGCATGATGACCCGCTATACCGCGGCCGACGTCATCGTGGTCGGGCTGATCGGCGAACGCGGCCGCGAAGTGCGCGATTTCGTGGAAAGCACGCTGGGCCCGGAAGGGCTGCGCCGCGCGGTGGTGGTGGCCGCTCCGGCCGACCGGCCGCCGCTGGCGCGCCTGCATGGCGCACTGCGTGCCACCGCGATCGCCGAGTGGTTCCGGGACCAGGGCTTGCATGTGCTGCTGCTCATGGACTCCCTCACCCGCTTCGCCCATGCCCAGCGCGAGATCGGCCTGTCGGTGGGCGAGCCGCCCACCACCCGCGGCTATCCGCCGTCGGTGTTCGCGCGCCTACCGGCGCTGGTGGAGCGCGCCGGCAACGGTGCCGACGGCCGCGGCTCGATCACCGCGTTCTACACGGTGCTGACCGAAGGCGATGACCAGCAGGAACCCATCGCGGACGCCGCACGCGCCATTTTGGATGGCCACATCGTGCTCACCCGCCGGATCGCCGACGCCGGCCTGTACCCGGCGATCGACGTGGAAGTCTCGGTCAGCCGCGTGATGCAGGACATCACCGATCCGGCCTGGCGCGCCCGCATCCGCCGCCTCAAGCAGCTGATGGCGGCCTACAACGCCCAGCGCGACCTCATCGCCATCGGCGCCTACCAGCGCGGCAACGATCCGGTGGTGGACGACGCCCTGGCGCTGTGGCCGCAGATCCTACAGTTCCTGGCCCAGGACGTCACCGAATCGGCCGACGTGGAAGCCAGCCGCAATGCCCTCGCCCGCCTGCTCGACGGGACCCCGGAGATCGCACAATGACCCGCTCGCAACGCCTCGACCCCCTGCTGCGCGTCACCCAGCAACGCCAGGACGCGGTGGCCAAGCAACTGGCCGAGCGCGACAAGGCGCTGAACGAGCAGCAGCAGCGGCTGGACCTGCTGAAGCAGTACGCCGACAGCTATTCCCCGGCCCCCGCGGGCAGCACCCTGGCGCCGGCGATGCTGGCCAACCATGTGGCGTTCCGCGCCAAGCTCGACGTCGCCCTGCAACAGCAAGTGCAGGCGGTGGATGTCTCGCGCCAGAACCGCGAGATCGAGCGCGCGCGCCTGCTGCTGGCCAGCCGCGACAACAAGGTGCTGGAACAACTGGCCGCCAGCTACCGCAGCGAGGAACAGCGGGTGGCCGGCCAGCGCGAACAGCGCGAGCTGGACGACCTCGGTGGCCGCCGTGCGCGCGCCGCGCGCGAGGCGGGCGAAACGTGATGGGCGAACCCGCCAGCCTGCCGCTTCCCACCGGGCCGCTGGCGCTGATGGCGGCGGCGGGCAAGCTGCCGGCCGGCGAGGCCGCTGGCGATGACGCGCCGGTGGCCGGCGCGTTCCAGCAATTGCTGGACGCCGAGCCCTCGGCGCAGGCAGACGCAGCCGCCAACCTGCCCGCGCTGGCTGCATCCGGCAAACGCCTGCCCGCGAAACCCACCGCCGCCGGCGCCGGGGCGGTGCCCGACGACGTGGCGCCGATGATGGCGATGCTGGCGCAGATGCCGGGCTTGCCGGCCGTCGCCGACCCCGCCGCTGCCACGCCCTCCATGCCTTTGCCGAATGCGCTGCCGGCCGGCCCTGCCACCTCCCCGCAGGCCGTGCCGGACGCGCTCGCCACCCCTCGCCCCCCCCAGCCCGAGTTGCCCGGGCTGCGCCGGGATGCCGTCGCCGATGCGGTCGAGGCCGCCCTGC
>JBKBXH010000190.1:0-3508 GCA_046313655.1 Thermomonas sp.
GAGCTGCGCGCGCGCGCGTTCGTTATCTCCAGCTTCGGCAAGACCTACCACTGCACCGGCTGGAAGCTGGGCTACTGCATCGCGCCGCCGGCGCTCTCGGCCGAGTTCCGCAAGGTGCACCAGTACAACGTGTTCTGCAGTTTCAACCCGGCGCAGCATGCGTTCGCGGAGATGATTGCGGCCGAGCCGGAGCACTACGAAACGCTGGGCGCGTTCTACCAGGACAAGCGCGACCGCTTCCGCGCGCAGCTGGCCGCGACCCGGCTCAAGCCGCTGCCGGTGCCGGGCGGCTATTTCCAGCTGGTGGATTACTCCGCGGTCAGCGACCTGCCGGACCTGGAATTCGCGCGCTGGCTGACGGTGGAGCACGGCGTCACCGGCATCCCGCTGTCGCCGTTCTATGCCGCGCCGCCACCAGGGCAGCGCCTGCTGCGGCTGTGTTTCGCCAAGAACGACGACACCATGAACCTTGCGATGCAGCGCTTGTCCAAGCTGTGAAGACCGGGTGGGCCGCTGCCGCGCCGGCTCGCCCATCCCCATGCCGGAGGTTGCCATGACGGCCGAAAAGACCATCGCGATGCTGCTGGCCCTGCTGCTGGGCGGGGCGCTGGCGGCGTTCGGATGGCGGGCCCTGCAGGCGCGCCCGGCGACTTCCGCGGCACCCATGGCACCCACGATCGGAGGCACCCCGGTGGACGGCACGCATCTGCAGGACATCTATTTCGGCATGGGCTGCTTCTGGGGCGCGGAGAAGCGCCTGCGCGCGGTTCCGGGGGTGGTCGCGGTGGAAGTGGGCTATGCCGGCGGCGATGCGCCGACCGCAGGCTACGAGGACGTGCTGCGCGAGGAGCGCATGATCCGCCTCGGCCGCAGCCACGCCCGCAACCACGCCGAGGTGGTGCGGGTGCGCTACGACCCGCGCCGGCTCGACCTGATGAAGCTGCTTGCCGCGTTCTGGGAGAACCATGACCCCACCCAGGTGGGCGGGCAGGGCAATGACATCGGCAGCAACTACCGCAGCGCGATCTATTACACGAGCGAGGCGCAGAAGGTGGTGGCCGAGCAGAGCCGCGACATCTACCAGAAGAACCTGGCCCGCGCCGGCTTCGGGCCGATCACCACCGAAATCCTGCCGGTGCGCCACTACAACCGCGCCGAGGACTACCACCAGGACTACCTGGTCAAGAACCCGGACGGCTACTGCGGGCTGGGCGGCACCGGGGTGAAGTTCGGGCTGGATGCCGAAGTCGGCGCCACCCCGCCGCCGGATGGCGCGGCCCTGCACGCCGACCGCCAGCTGGTGGTGTACGAGGCCGAGGATTGCCCGTACTGCGAGAAGTTCGAGGCCGACGTGCTGTCCGGCTGGAAGGCCGACGTGCCGTTCGTGCGCACCCGCGCGCAGAAGGCCCCGACCGGCTGGACGCTGGCCGGGCCGCTGCTGGGTACGCCGACCATCGTGCTGTTCGAGCACGGCCGCGAGACCGCGCGCTTCACCGGCTACGCCGGCGATCCGAAGAAGTTCTGGCAATGGCTGGGGTTCTACCTGCTGAGCCCGGAGCAGCAGCGGATCGCGTTCGAGAACGGCACCGAGCGCCCGGGCACCGGCGCGCACCTGTACGAGTCGCGGCCGGGCACCTATTACGACCCGGTGAGCGGGGCGGCGCTGTTCCGCAGCGATGCCAAGTTCGACAGCAGCTGCGGCTGGCCAAGCTTCTTCGAGCCGATGCCGGGTGCGCTGCAGTTCCTGGCCGACGACAGCCACGGCATGCACCGCATCGAGGTGCGCAGCAGCAGTTCCGGCATCCACCTCGGGCACGTGTTCGACGATGGCCCGCCGCCCACCGGAAAGCGCTACTGCATCAACGGCAACGTGCTGAGGTTCGTGCCGGACGCGCCCAAGGCCTGAGCGCGGACGTCCTCCTGAGTTTCCTCCGGATTTCCTTCCGCGCGCGCAGATGGAACAATCCGGCCCCGGACCCCTGCCCACGGGGCGGAGCTTTCGCCATGCACACCTCACTTCCCGACCTGCGCGTCTCCCTCGTCCAGGGCGAGACCCGCTGGCACGACCCGGACGCCAACCGCGCCTATTACGGCGCGCTGATCGCGCCGCTGCATGGGCTGACCGACCTGGTGGTGCTGCCGGAGACCTTCACCAGCGGCTTCTCGAACGAGGCGATCGCGCGCGCCGAAGGGATGGACGGCCCGACCGTGGCCTGGCTGCGCCAGCAGGCGGCGGCGCTGGGCGCGGCCATCGCCGGCAGCGTGCAGCTGCGCACCCCCGACGGGGTGTTCAACCGCCTGCTGTTCGCGACCCCGGACGGTGCGCTAGCGCATTACGACAAGCGCCACCTGTTCACCTTCGCCCGCGAACACGAGCGCTACGCGCCCGGGCGCGAGCGCGTGGTGGTGGAGTGGAAGGGCTGGCGGATCCTGCTGCAGGTCTGCTACGACCTGCGCTTCCCGGTGTTCTCGCGCAACCGCTTCGACCCGGCGCGCGCCGGCGAGGCCGACTACGACCTGGCGCTCTACGTCGCCAACTGGCCGTCGGCGCGCGCCTATCCGTGGAAGACCCTGCTGCGCGCGCGCGCGATCGAGAACCTGTGCTACGTGGTCGGCGTGAACCGGGTCGGCAGCGACGGCAACGGCCTGCACTACAGCGGCGACAGCGCGGTGATCGACTTCCTCGGCCAGCCGGTCAGCGAATGCATGGACGAGCCGGTGGTGGTCACCACCACCCTGCAGGCGGCCGAACTACTGGCCCACCGCCAGCGTTTCCCGGCGCTGCAGGACGCCGACGGGTTCGACCTGCGCGATTGAGCCGCTCGCGCTGCATCCGCGCGGCCAGCCCTCCACGTAGCGGAAACCCGGAGGCCGTTAGCATGCCGCTGCCGTTTCCGAGCCTTGCCGCCGCGGCCGTGCGCGCGGAAGCGTCCTTTCCATTCCTCCCCAACCCCCAGGAGTCCCGCATGTCCAGCGTCACCCTCAAAGGCAACCCGGTCCACGTCGGTGGCCAGCTCCCGGCCGTCGGCAGCAAGGCCCCGGCGTTCTCGCTGGTCGGCACCGACCTAGCCGATCGCGCGCTGACGGACTTTGCCGGCAAGCGCAAGCTGCTCAACATCTTCCCCAGCGTCGATACCGGCGTGTGTGCCGCGTCGGTGCGCCATTTCAACCAGGACGCCGCCAAGCTGGCCGATACCGTGGTGCTGTGCATCTCCGCCGACCTGCCGTTCGCGCAGGCGCGTTTCTGCGGCGCGGAGGGCATCGACAACGTGGTGATGCTGTCCACCCTGCGCGGCGGCGCGTTCCTGCGCGACTACGGCGTGGCGCTGGAGGATGGCCCGCTGGCCGGGCTGGCGGCACGCGCGGTGGTCGTGCTGGACGCCGACGACACGGTCCGCTACGTGCAGCTGGTGCCGGAAATCACCCAGGAACCGGACTACGCCGCCGCGCTGGCCGCACTGGGCTGACGCCGGGGCGGGGCTTCCCCGTTCGCGGTGCGCCGCTCCAT
>JBKBXH010000191.1:0-3502 GCA_046313655.1 Thermomonas sp.
AGCGCAGCACCACCCCGGCCTGGGTGCGGTTGCGTACCCCGAGACGCTCGAAGATCGCGGTCAGGTGCGCCTTCACCGTGCGCTCCTGCACGCCCAGACGGTCGGCGATCTGCTTGTTCAGCAGGCCCTCGGCGACCAGGCTGAGCACGCGGAACTGCTGCGGCGACAGGCTGGCCAGGCGCGCGGCGAGGGCGGCGTCCTCCGGCGCGCTCTGCGCGCGCGCCACGCTGGTGCGCAGCACCGGGGGCAGCCAGGTCTCGCAGGCCAGCACGGCGGTGATCGCCGCGCGCAGTTCATCCAGCCCGGCGCTCTTGGGCAGGTAGCCGGCCGCGCCGTGGTCCAGCGCGCGCCGCACCACCCGCGGATCGTCGTTGGCCGACACCACGACCACCGCCACGCCCGGGAACTGCGCGCGGATCGCGGCCAGCCCGGCCAGCCCGTGGTTGCCCGGCATGTGCAGGTCCAGCAGCACCAGGTCCACCTGCGGCTGCGCCTCCAGCAACGCCAGCGCCGCCTCCAGGGTGCCGGCTTCGAACAGCTCCACCGCGCCCAGCGCCTCGCGCGCCGCCTGCTTGAGCGCAGCGCGGAACAGCGGGTGGTCGTCGGCGATCAGCAGCGAGGGCATGGGCTCACTGCGCCGTCCAACCGCCATCCACCGGCAGCGCGGTGCCGGTGATGTTGTGGGCTTCGCGCCGGCACAGGAACACCGCCAGCGCGGCGATCTCCTCCGGCAGGGTCATGCGCAGGCTGGGCTGCTTCTCGGCCAGCAGCGCGCGCACGCCGTCCTCGCGCGAGCCGCCGTGCATGCGCGCCTCGATCTGCGGCTCGATCAGCGGGGTTTCCACCCAGCCCGGGCAGATGCAGTTGACGGTGATGCCGCCGGACTCGCGGCTGCCCTGCGCCGCGTATTCCAGCGCGGCGACCTTGCTGAGGCCGACGATGCCGAACTTGCTGGCCACGTAGGGCGCCTTGTCCTTGGAGGCCACCAGCCCGTGCACCGAGGCGATGTTGACCACCCGCCCGTAGCCGCGCGCGGCCATCGCCGGCAGCGCCGCGCGCATAGTGTGGAAGGCCGACGACAGGTTGATGGCGATGATGTCGTTCCACCTCGAAACCGGCATCTCGTGCAGCGGCACCGCGTGCTGGATGCCGGCGTTGTTCACCAGTACGTCCACGCCGCCGTTCGACCAGGCGGCGAGATCGCGCATCATCGCCGCGATGGCGTCGGGGTCGCGCAGGTCGGTGCCGAAGTGGCGGGTGTCGCCACTGCCGGCGGCATCGACCTCGGCGACCGCTGCCGCGATCTGCTCGGGCGTGCCCAGCCCGTTGATCGCCACCCGTGCACCGGCCGCGGCCAGCGCCTTGGCGATCGCCAGGCCAATGCCGGACGTGCTGCCGGTGACCAGGGCGGTGCGCCCGTGCAGGAAGGATTCGCTCATGGGGGAACTCCGCGACGCCGTAGGGGAGCCATACGCTAGCAGGATCGCGCCAGCGCGGCGGTCGCGCGCGGCTGGTACGAAAGTACGATGCGGCCGCTGCCGACAGGGGGTAAGGTCGGCACATGCATACACTCCGCCATTGCGCCCTCGCCGCGGCCGGCCTGCTGCTGGCCGCCTGCGCCGGCCTGCCCGCGCAGGCACCGTCGAACCAGGAAGCCCGCCCCATGTTCAGCCCGCCCGCCGTCACCACACATCGCGGCGACGATGACCTGTTGACCGCCGGCCTCGGCCTGCAGGGCCTGCGCGCGCTGGTGCCGCCGGCGTTCGCGGGGGCCGCGCATCCGACCCCGGCCGAGCTGCGCCGGCGTGCGATCTGGTCGAACTGGCGCGGGATCGCCGACCTGGCGCCGGGCGGCGGGTATGGCGAGCTGTACGGCAGCACCGCGGCGGTGCCGGGCCGCGAGTTCAGCGCCTATGCCCGATTGCCTGGCGCGACGCAGCCGCATCGCGTGCTGGTGCAACTGCCGGATGAGTTCGATGCGCGCAAGCGCTGCGTGGTGGTGACCGCATCCTCGGGGTCGCGCGGCATCTACGGCGCGATCGCGGTGGCCGGCGCCTGGGGCCTGCCGCGCGGCTGCGCGGTGGCCTACACCGACAAGGGTGCGGGCACCGACTATTTCGACCTGGATGCCGGGCAGGGCATCGCGCTGGATGGCACCGTCGCCGCCGCTGGGGGCGATGCCGCGCTGGCCTTCGCGCCCACGCCGGCTTCCGGCCACGGCGTGGCCTTCAAGCACGCGCATTCGCAGGACAACCCCGAGGCCGACTGGGGCCGCCATCTCAAGCAGGCGGCGCAGTTCGCGCTCTCGGTGCTGGACGCGCAATTCCCGCAGCAGGCGCCATTCACCTTCGCGAACACCCGCGTCATCGCGGTCGGCATTTCCAACGCGGGCGGCGCGGTGCTGCGCGCGGCGGAAGACCCGGAGCCGTGGCTGGACGCGGCGGTGGCCGGCGAACCCAGCGTGCTGGTGGACGGCCACGGCGCGCGCGCGCTGTACGACTATGCCAGCGAGGCCGCGCTGCTGATGCCGTGCGCACTGCCGCAGCTGGGCATCCCGGCGATGCCGGGGCTGGAGGCGAAGTGCGCGGCGGTGGCCGCGGCGGGATGGCTGTCCGGCGCGACCCTCGATGCCCAGCAGAAGGACGCCCTGGCGCGGCTGCATGCGGCCGGCTGGAGCGATGCCGGCCTGCGCGCCGGCGCGATCAGCGTCGGCTTCGACCTGTGGCGCGCGGTGGCGGTGGCCTATGCCTCGGCCTACGGGCGCTATCCGCACGATGCGCATCCCTGCGGCTACCGCTATGCCGCGCTGGGCGCGGACCTCGCGCCGCGCGCCGCCACCGAGGCCGAGCGCGCCGCCTGGTGGGCCGATGCCAGTGGCATCCCGCCCGGCGCGGGCGTGGCCATCGTCGATCCGCAGCCGCCTGCCGATCTCGGCCTCACCGGCCTGCAGTGCCTGCGCGGGCTGTGGACGGGCGCCAGGGCATCGCCGAAACCCGCGCCGCGCCGCCGCGCGCGGGCCTGCCGCTGGTGGTCGTGCATGGCAGCGACGACGGCCTGGTGCCGCCGGCGTTCTCCAGCGCGCCCTACGTGGCGATGGCCAAGGCCGCCGGCCGCGACGTGCGCTACTGGCAGGTGCGCAACGCCCAGCATTTCGATGCCTTCCTCGGCCTGCCGCACATGGCCGCGGCCTACCTGCCGCTGCTGCCGTACGTGTACACGGCGCTGGATCGGGTGGATGCCTACCTCGACGGCAAGGCCGCGCTGCCCGAGGACGCGGTGATCGCCACGGTGCCGCGCATGGGCGCGCCACTGGCGCCGGCGAACCTGGCGATGCCGCACTGAGGTTGCGGGCGTCGCGCCCGCTTGGCACGCTGGCGGCCCTGTCGCCGGAGCCGCCGATGAAACAGCGCCATTTCTCGATGCTGCGGGACTTCCATCTCGCCGACTGGTTCACCCTGGCCAACGCGTTCTGCGGTACCGGCGCGATCTTCGCGGCGATGCG
>JBKBXH010000192.1:0-3480 GCA_046313655.1 Thermomonas sp.
CCTGAACCTGGTCAAGCGCCACACCAAGCCCAACCCGCAGGCCGGCCAGTCCGGCGGCGTGGTCGAGCGCGAGGCGTCGATCCACATTTCCAACGTGATGCTCTACAACCCGGCGACGGGCAAGGGCGAGCGCGTTGCCACCAAGGTGCTGGAGAATGGAAAGCGCATCCGCGTGTTCCGCTCCGGCGGCGAGGCCATCTGACATGACCACCCGACTCGAAAAGTTCTACAAGGACGAAGTGGTGCCGAAGCTGATGCAGCAGTTCGGCTACGCCAATCCGATGGAAGTCCCCAAGCTCGTCAAGATCACGCTCAACATGGGCGTGGGCGAGGCGGCCACCAACAAGAAGGTGCTGGAGAACGCGGTGGCCGACATGGCCAAGATCTCCGGCCAGAAGCCGGTGGTCACCAAGTCGCGCGTCTCGGTGGCGTCGTTCAAGATCCGCGACGGCTGGCCGATCGGCTGCAAGGTGACCCTGCGTCGCGCGCACATGTACGAGTTCCTGGACCGCCTGATCAACATCTCGCTGCCGCGCGTGCGTGACTTCCGCGGCGTGTCGGGGCGTTCGTTCGACGGCCGCGGCAACTACAACATGGGCGTGAAGGAGCAGATCATCTTCCCGGAGATCGACTTCGACGCCGTCGACGCGATGCGCGGCATGGACATCGCGATCACCACCACCGCGAAGACCGATGCCGAGGCCAAGGCCCTGCTCGAGGCCTTCCGCTTCCCGTTCCGCAACTAAGGACACGTCATGGCCAAGACTTCCATGATCAACCGCGAGGCCAAGCGCGCCAAGCTGGCCAAGCAGCATGCCGCCAAGCGCGAAGCGCTGAAGAAGATCATCGCCAGCCAGGACGCGTCCTACGAGGACAAGATGGCCGCGGCGACCAAGCTGCAGAAGCTGCCGCGCGATTCCTCGCCGTCCCGCCAGACCACCCGCTGCGCCCTGACCGGGCGTCCGCGCGCCGTGTACAGCAAGTTCGGCCTCGCCCGCAACAAGCTGCGCGAGGCGACCATGCGCGGCGACGTCCCGGGCCTGCGCAAGGCCAGCTGGTAATCCACCCCTGACGGGGCGGAACCTGCTACACTAGAAAGCTACCTTCCGTGCAAACGGGGGTGGCCGGGCCCCGCCGCGATGCGGGGCTTGCGGCTGCTGCAAATGTCCCGTCCTCCCGGCGCGGCATCCACAACCCAGACAGATTTTCGCGAAAGCGGATATCGGTGCTACTCATCAGGTGAATCCAAATGAGCATGACTGATCCCATCGCCGACATGCTGGTCCGCATCAAGAATGCGGCCGCGGTCGGCAAGCCGGCGGTGAAGATGCCGTCCTCCAAGGCCAAGGTCGCGATCGCCAACGTCCTCAAGGACGAGGGCTACATCGCCGACGCCCGCGTGACCCAGGTCGGCGCCAAGGCCGAGCTCGAGATCGCGCTGAAGTATTTCGAAGGCAAGCCGGTGATCGAGACCCTGAAGCGCGTGTCGCGCTCGGGCCTGCGCCAGTACCGCGGCAAGGATGCGCTGCCGAAGGTGCTCGGTGGCCTCGGTATCGCCATCATTTCCACCTCCAAGGGCATCATGACCGACTCGCAGGCGCGCCAGCAGGGCGTCGGCGGTGAAGTCCTGTGCATCGTGGCCTAAGGGAGTAGCGCACATGTCCCGAGTCGCCAAGAAGCCCGTCGCCCTGGCCAAGGGTGTCGAAGTTAACGTCCAGCCGGAATCGATCAGCGTCAAGGGCCCGAAGGGCACCCTGAGCGTCGCCAAGCCGGCCGGGATCGAAGTCAAGGTGGAGGATGGCCACGCGCTGCTCTCCTCCAACGATGCCGCGCTGGTGCCGCTGACCGGCACCCTGCGCGCGATCGTCGCCAACATGGTGCGCGGCGTCAGCGCCGGCTTCGAGCGCAAGCTCGAGCTGGTCGGCGTGGGCTACCGCGCGGCCATGCAGGGCAAGGATCTGAATCTGTCGCTGGGCTATTCCCACCCGATCCTGTTCGCCCCGCCGGCCGGCATCACCATCACCACCCCGACCCAGACCGAGATCCTGGTCGCCGGCGCCGACAAGCAGCTGGTGGGCGAGGTGGCGGCCAAGATCCGTGGTTATCGTCCGCCGGAGCCCTACAAGGGCAAGGGCGTGAAGTATTCCGACGAAACCATCATCCGCAAGGAAGCCAAGAAGGCCTAACGGCCACTCCCCGCAAGGGCCCGCGCACTGCCCGGCGGATCCTGCGGGAAATGCCCCGCCTTCAGCTTTCGGAGACCAAGACTATGGAAAAGAAAATCGCCCGCCTGCGCCGTGCCAAGTCCACCCGCGCGCGCATTCGCGAACTCGGCGTCCCGCGCCTGTCGGTGCTGCGCACCGGCCAGCACCTGTACGCCCAGCTGTTCACTGCCGACGGCGCCAAGGTGCTGGCATCGGCCTCGACCGTGCAGGCCGACGTCAAGGACGGCCTGAAGAGCGGCAAGAACGCCGAGGCCGCCGCCAAGGTCGGCCGCATGATCGCCGAGCGCGCCAAGGCCGCGGGGATCGAGAAGGTGGCGTTCGACCGTTCCGGCTACCGCTACCATGGCCGCATCAAGGCTCTGGCTGACGCGGCCCGCGAGGGCGGCCTGCAGTTCTGACGGCGCGCGGCGGGCTTTGGCCCGCCCGCCCGCTTGCCGGCGCAAATGGCGCCGGGCGCCTGCTCCGGTTGCGGGGTAGGCGATCCACCCGCGGTACACCACAACGATAAGCGGCGACGCCGCAAATTCCTTCAATCAATCGAGACATCGAAATGGCAGAGCAACGCGAATCCCGCGGCCGCGATCGCGGTCCCCGCGAGGAAAAAGTCGATGACGGCATGATCGAGAAGCTGGTCGCGGTCAACCGCGTCAGCAAGACCGTCAAGGGCGGCCGGCAGTTCACCTTCACCGCGCTGACGGTGGTGGGCGACGGCGCCGGCAAGGTCGGCTTCGGCTATGGCAAGGCGCGCGAAGTGCCGGTGGCCATCCAGAAGTCGATGGAGTACGCCCGCAAGAACATGAGCAGCGTGGATCTGAACAACGGCACCCTGTTCCATGCGGTGAAGGCCGGCCACGGCGCCGCCCGCGTGTACATGCAGCCGGCCTCCGAGGGTACCGGCGTGATCGCCGGTGGCGCCATGCGCGCCGTGCTCGAGGCGGTGGGCGTGAAGAACGTGCTGGCCAAGGCCGTCGGTTCGCGCAACCCGATCAACCTGGTGCGCGCCACCGTCAAGGGCCTGGAGGCGATGCACTCGCCGGCCAAGATCGCCGCCAAGCGCGGCAAGAAGGTGGAGGACCTGATCCATGGCTAACGAAGGCAAGACCATCAAGGTTCGCCTGGTCAAGGGCCTGCGCGGCACCCAGTCGCGCCACCGCCTGTCGGTGAAGGCGCTCGGCCTCGGCAAGCTCAACAGCGTCCGCGAGCTGAAGGACAGCCCGCAGGTGCGCGGCCTGATCAATCAGCTGCACTACCTGGT